>NZ_AP026072.1 GCF_024363255.1 Shewanella sp. NFH-SH190041 | reverse complement strand
ATGACAGAACCGCAATAAACATCAATATTAGAGCTACGTAATATTCAAGGTGGAACTTGAAAAAGTTACAAAATCAAATATGTATAGCTTTCATATTATTCATATATGGTTCTCATATTATCCACAGATTCTCCCCAAAAACGCATCTTGGTAATATTTTTACTCTATGACAAAATAAAAGCCTCGTGTAAGTACGAGGCTTTTATTTTAAGGAAAAATCAAATGATAGATCCAGAGTACATTACTGCAATTTCGTTGTTGATCTCAGCAATTGCAGGTCTCATTAAAGTGCTCAAAAGTTAAGAACTAGAGCTAAGTCCAAGCCCTTTTAGTTGCCGCTAAAAGGGCTTTCTTTCTAAGCAAGTTAGAGTCTACAGATTATTGAAATTGAATTCAAAATCTAGATGTTATTTAACTAACAACTCTATCACCTTCATCCCTATACCTTTCTTTTGTCTACGACCGGCCAACACCTGAAATCCCTGAATATCCGCTAAAAAGATGCTTTCCAGGGCAAGGGGAGATAGTGCTCGCTTTGATTTTGTTACAAAATCAAAATATAAAGACGCTTCACCCCCTCTAACTGCTAAGCATTAGGGGTCGAAGACCCCTAATAACCCCAAATTAAAATAAAACACCTTGTTTATCACTCAGGCCGCTTTCAGATTGAGCAACTTGTTGCGATTGATGAAAACGGCTAACAAGCGATAGCGCGTTAGTTTTGCTCGACAATAACGGTTCTCGGAGCTTAGATCGCGCGCGCGATCTAGATATAGAAAAAGAGAACTTATAAGTTCTTGTTTTTATTGTATGGTGCAAAGAGGTGAAGCTCATCAGCTATGAGCTTCAGGAGGCTCATAGCTGATGAGCCTCTCTGATTGCATCGCGCTCATATTTGAGCTATAAAAGGGCAGGCAATGAACGCATCGGGGTTATGGAATGAGCGCGATAGGATCACCCAGTGATACCAAGGGGTATCATGAGAACTATAATTTTGTGCAGTTATCTAGAAATTATCTAAAAGAAATGAGAACTCTTGCTCGAAAGAGTCCGATCGCGCATGAGATCTTGTATTACCTCGTTGAGCATATGGGTAGGACCACAAATGCTGTTGTTTGCAGTAGAAAGGTGTTGGCTGAAATAACTGGTTCCAGTGTTGCAACTGTTGGCAGGGCAATTCGAGTTCTAAAAGATGATAACTGGATTGATACGATCAAGATCGGAACCGCTAATGCTTACTGTGTTAACGAGCGGGTGTTCTGGCAAGCTGCTAGAAACCAGCGTCAGTACGCTATTTTTTCAGCAACAGTAATTGCTGCCGCATCAGAACAAGAAAGTAACTACCTGGAAAAAGCCAAGCACAAGCTTACGTACATTCCTGTTATTGATGACGATAATATTGTTACTACCGGCAATGAAGAATTACCGCCTCCCGATCAAAAAGACCTTGACCTTTAAGGGATGAAATCCATTTTGCGGCTCTCAAAATCGTTCAGAGCCGCCTCAAGAGCTTGAACCCTTTTCTGGTACTCATGAATGTCTTTTGCGTGCTTAGAATCGCTCTCAGAGAGTTTTTGGTTAACCTGATGTCGATCTCTTTCAAGCTGCTTTAGCCCCGCTATTAATTTACCTTTCATCATCTCAATATTGCCAATTTCACTCTCCCGGGTATCTAATTTCACTTGTTGAAGAGCTAATGTCCGGCGCAGTTCGGAGGCTAATTTGATTTGATTTTGTAACGAGGGAACGCTTTTTGCTGTGGATAACAACTGATCCAACCATTCGGTATTAAAGCCAGTGGCCGCAGCAAGAAGCTGCTTATTTGTTGGTTTCTCAGGTGCCGGCACCTGAGAAATATGATTAACCTGGTCATAGTATTTTTTAACCGTCTGATGCTTTGCTTTGCTTCCCTTAAGCCCTCGATTCATGCCAAATTTGGCACCTACGTTCTGGTGAAAATGGCTCTGCATATCAGAAAGTTTTTTTCGGCCACCTAACCATTTTTTAGCATTTAATTTCCCATTATCCAAAGGTAAAACGTAGGCATAACAATGTGGAGTTGTTTCATCTTCATGAATGCCTGCAAATACTAAATTATCTTCCCCATAATTTGTTTTAAGCCATTTCAAGCAATCTTTAAAATATTCTCTTTGCTCTTTCAACGTCATTTTATTCATTATTTCCGGCGAAGCCGTAAATAAATACTCAATCGCTAAAACTGCATCTTTACGCCGTTTTTCTGGCAGCATAGATTTGATTTTCAGCATTACTTCGTTAGCGGTTTTACCACCAAGATTGATATTACGATGTTGCCGATTTTGATCAGCATTTAGTGTTTGTCTTTCTCTGAAGGCATGTGCCAATGATCCTGCAATATTCCCTAAGCTTTTCAGTTTAGCTGTTCGCATAATACAAAAGTCCGACATGACTCCATCCTCATTCTCAGGTGAACCATGAAGATAAATTTGCCAGGAGTAGGCTTCAATCAGGCATAGGTACTAAATCCGAGGTTTCCGAGGTGTACTCACTACACTTTGGTTCCCAAAGCCGTTCGTTAGGGGCGTATCCACGCCCCTAAAAAGAGCTTGATAACAAATGAAAATCATCTATACTTGATTTTGTAACGTTTTCAAGTTTAAAGGTAGAGACAATGAACGAAAATAATCATGGTGGTGCAAGGCCGCGGGCTGGTCGTAAAACAAAATACGAAAAAACAGTAGTTATGAGAGTGCCTGAAAAATATAAAGACTGTATCAAAGAATTAATTAAACACTTAGATGAAACAGCTTATTTGAATAAAGATTACCCAACGGTAAGTTCTGATGGTTTTCTTATAAGATCTTTAGATGATAAAAGACAAAAAATAATATTT
>NZ_AP026071.1 GCF_024363255.1 Shewanella sp. NFH-SH190041 | reverse complement strand
ATTACTAGACTTGTGTATAGTTGGATTTCTAGACTTGTGTATAGTTGGATAACACAAAACTTGTGTATAGTTATTTTTTGAGCTATTATGATTCTTGTACTTGTGTATATTTGAAAATAAAAGGTGGTAAAAATGAAAGGGACGTTAAAGTTTGCCAGGCCAGAGCATATCCTGACTTTTATAAGTAATTCTCAGCAACATGCTGAAACAATATCCGATGATAAATTGCGCAATAATTATCTGTTGGATGTATCTCGCCGTCTGGTTAGAAAGGAGTTAGAGCGGTTGGGATGGAACACCGATAAAGTGTCAGGTGAACTAAAGGGAAAAATGCTTTGTAGCCCTGCATATTTGAGTTCTATATTTTCATCATATCGCCAGATGGTGCTGGCTAGCGGCATAAAACACCATCAGGTAGATAAGACACTGCCCGAGTTTGTAAACAAGTATAAAAAACTCAATTCTAAGCTACCCAAAATGCTGGATCCCACATTGCCGCTGAAAGATTTGCACGATAATCAGATAAAGCTGTTGGCCCAAGCAAGACAAGATAACTTAGATAGAAGCTCTGATTATTATAGTGACCTGCAACAACTCAAAATTGCCTTTGTTCTGTATTACTACCTAAGTCTGCCATCATCTATAAAATCCATTAATGAACAAAACTCGGCTGAAAATCTGAGCAAAAAACACAGCAACATGGTGGATATTAATCCAGATTGGATCGTTGAATGTATCACCGATTCATTGAACAAAAAACAAACCAGTATTGCAGAGCAAGCCACCGCCCTGGCCTTAGCCAGTGGGCGGCGAATGACCGAAATACTAAGAACCGGCAGCTTTAAAGTTATTGATGAAGATACATTATTATTCAGTGGCCAGCTCAAAACAAAAAACCGTAAATTATTGGAAAAATTAAAGCCGTATCAAATCCCCTGCCTGATTGATACCGATTTATTTATCAAATCATTTAGAAAGCTGCGCCGGACGCTGAAAAAAGAAACGGTATCTTTTATTGATTACCAGGGTGAAAGCCAAACTAAATCAGTGGTCGAAGGTGATGTGATGGATTATGCGCATAATGATGCCGTGCAGCAAAAATATGCCTCAAGTTTAAACACTTATACAAAATCACTATTAGGCACTGAGTTTACTTTTAAAAGTACACGGGCTATATGGGTGGCAGTGAGTATGGATATTGCCCGGCAACCCAATGAATCACCCGCTGCCTATCGCGCTCGGGTTCTTGGCCATGCTGGTGGCGATAAATCAACCCAAGAGCATTACGAAGGATTTCAATTATCCCAAGATGTTGCAACCATTATGGTCAATTATCCCCCAGAGGAACAGGCCAGCAAAACATCATTAGATACCTTAGATTCCTTGTTATTGCAGCATCTAAAACAAACAGATCGGAGCAACTGGAACCCAAGGGCCAAAGCCTGGCACAGTATTCAAGATTGGTTAATCCTGCAGCTTGAAAATGGCGTTTCTCTGATGCCGGTGATTAACCAGCTGCAACATGAAATTTCTCACGGAATCGTGCGGGGCAACACACAAGCAACCTTTGAAAAAAAGATGGCTAATTATGTGCGGGGTGAATTTTTCCCTGATGGTAAAAAGTTAGGTGCTCCCACTGCCGCCGGTTGGGCAAGCGGGGCATTGCTGAATGAGTGGGCAGAGCAAAATTTAGAGGCAAAAAAAGAGTAAGCCGGGGCTGTCAGGCCCGGTAATCCTGCGCATTAAGTTATCAATGGCCCCGCTTGCGGGGCTTTTTTGTGGCTATTGGGTCGCTTTTTCCGGGTGATCGTACCGCCATAAATCCCTAATCATGGCCCGGATCCTGACTAATGCCCGTGGCGATCCTGTGAGTTGGGTTCGATCAGCCTTATCAAGTTGTCTTTTAGCATAAGAAAATGGTATCCCTACGGTTTGGCACCATTGTTTTGCGTATTCAATGCGTTGTTTTAAAAGACTTTTTTCTTTTTCGGCCTGTTTCACAGTGCTAACGGGATGTTTAATACTATCAGCGCACTGTGATCCGACTGCCCCCGGGCCAGTTGTCCCGCCATTACCGGGCTGCCAGGCATTGATTTGGGCTGCATTGCGCTTAGTGATGATATCGGTCATTGATTGCCACAGCTGGGCATTGAGCTGGTAATGCCAAACTAGATCACCATTCGCGTCATAGCGGCGGGTAGTTCTTACCAGTTTATTGCCCAGCTTTTCTATGGCGCTTTTGACCCATTTGGTTTCGTCTGCCTTGCTCATCGCCCCCGCCCTGACAGCTGAGCCAATGCGTAACACGGCATTATGCAAGTCACGCTTGTTTTCATTGGCAATAAAATGCGCAAATGCCGCCCGGATTTTGTTGCTATCGGTTTCACCTTGCCCAGTGACCATATCAATGCCCAGGATACTGAATAACTCTTTATAAGCATTTTGTTTTGCTTGGGTGTAATCCCGTAGGGAGGCCGCGATACCGTTGTCTTGTTGCATACGGTCATATTCGGCTAATGTTTCTGTGGGTTGTTTCAGCAGTTCAAAGCGGCGAATTTGGGATATCGCACCATTGCGGTGCCATAAAATTGTTTCTTCATTCACCGGCATTTGCATTTGATTGGCAATTTCATGGCGGATCAGTTCGGCTTGCTCGGCACCATTAAGCCCCCGGCTTTGCTTTTTCGATTGCAGCGCCTGGAATCGGACTTCATCTGGGGTCGCTGCCCCTGACACCATATTGATATGGCTCACTTTGGCTTTTTCCTGCCCTTGCTCGACCATCAGCTTGCCACGGGCCTGATTGGCTGGGTTATCCGCTACCCGGCTAATTTTGTATTTATCAGCATATAAGCACCATAATAGATTATTCGCAAAATTGGCGCGGGCAGCTGCTGTTGTCGCCAAACATCTGGCCCGCATATTATCAAATTGCGGATCATTGGTTTTCGCTATGATTTCATGATTATCATTGATTTCAAATCTGAGAGTATCGTTATCCCTATCAGCCTTCATAAAGCCCGAGATAATCCGGTTGGGATCGGTTTCGCCACTGTATGACGCGCTTTTAATCCCCATGGTGATAGTCGTTGTTGTTCTGTCTCGGCGCAGCATCTGGATAGCCTCAGCAGGTGTTACTGACAGACCATGAAATAAGGCAAAATGCTGGGTAAACCAAGGCACTTCAACCGATACGCCAGATGTAATTGCCGGGCTGTAGATTAGCCAGCGGCAGTCGATATGCTGTAGCCACGGGATACCCTGGCTTTTGTCGCTGATGGTTTCACCATTGGCATTTACAAAATGATTAAGCCGGGATTGAAATTCTTGCTGTTGATCTTCTGATTTGTTTTGCCCGGTGATAATCATGCCAGTTTTGCCGGTGAGTTCTTGCAGCTGGTCATGTAATGATATTGCCTCGGCACAATTATCGGTTGCGATTAATACCCGTTCACCAGATTCTGCTGCTGCGGCAATTTGGCCTGTCACTGTATCAATATCCGAAAATTGCACTTTGATGTGACTGGCATCGGTTTCCAGTTCAATGATATGAATTTGCGGGTTATCCCGTTGAGCCGCAGCAATTTCACACAGATGGATTAAGTTATCGTTAGCATCGGCATCGCACAAAACTACCCTGCGGCTTGTTTGCATTAACTGTTGCAAGCGGTGAAATACCGCCTGGGGGGCGTGCATGGCACCGCCAATGGTGATTGCGTCCATGGTTTGGGCCGCTTCATCAATGAATAGTTGATCCAAACGTTGGCACACAGCAGCAGGTAATGGATTCACTATCGAATTAATGCAGGTTGCCAGCTTATGTATAAAAGGTGCGCTTTCGGCGGTTAAGTCATTTTGATAATGTTTGATGGACAGCGACTCATCTAGCCAATATTCATGACCATTCGCATCTTTGCGTTTATTCAATGCCTCGCAGGCACCGGCGATCAGGCTGACCCGGTGCGCGGTATAGGTTGAGCGCCCTTGCTGATCCATCAGCGGTTTAATTAATGCTTGAGTTTTTCCGCTGGCCATGGGGGCGCGTAAGATGATTAACCCATTACTGATTTGGTTAATGTAATCAAAAATTTCCCCCGTGATTTTTTGGCCATTGAAACGCTTGTAAATAATATTGTCGCCCTGCAGCTTTTGCTTGCTGAAACTGCGGCTACGCTGAGCTAACCAGATAGCCTTATCTGCCAAGGTGTTGATCACTTTGGCGACCTTTTTGACAGGAACGGCATAATTGCCTGCCATTTTAGCCGCCCCGATGATGGCCAGTTTGATATCTTCTGGGCTATATTTTATCGGTGCCAGCGCCATACCAACTCGGGCCAATGCTTCAATGTCACTGGGGCGGCATTGGTGCTGATGTGATTTTGCCTGGTATATTTTCATCGCCAGTTCAAAACGGTCACTAAACTGGGATTTGTTTATCCGCAATTTGTTGTTTTTGAGTTGGCGGCTGACTTCTGCCAGGCCATGGGGGTGGCGGCAATGAATATCATTGATATCTGTTGCCTGCTGCAGCTGGCCCATATCCGGCAAGACGACTTTAAAGTTACTTTTGTGGCCATAGCGCTGATACATTTCAAGCCCATTGAGCCAGCCTTTATTGCCTCGGCCTAATTTATATTTGCCGATATCATTATCGGTAATATGGCGGATAGTGCTATTGGGGTATGACTGCAGTAACACTGGAATAACTTGCTGAATATTATCCGCGCTGACAGCAAATACTGTGGCGTTATTGGTTGCCATCCATGCTGTGGCCGCCGTGGCAAAGCCTTCACAGATATCAATTGGTTGGCCATCACTAAGTTTGCCTAATGTAAAAAATGCGGCCTTATAATCGCCATCATTAACGGCTGTTGTTTGAAATTTCCCGTCCAGAGAAAAACGTTGAAGCCCGGCAGGTTGTTCACCGAGCCGGGCTAGAGGTATTACTGTGACCGTTTTTATCTGGCCGCTGCCTGGGTTCTCAGGGAGCACTGGCCGCATAATCTTTAGTGATTTATCCCAATATTCCTTTATTTGGCGAACATTGGGTAACATGGCTGCCTGCTGTACTTTTTTGCGACTGAGATAATCGCAATGCTGCCCATTGCTGGCCAGTTCAAATGCTTTGAGGTATTCGCACTTTATCTGCGCGTGTAATTGCTGTAGCTGCTGGGCTTGTTGTTCAGCTTTTTGCTGCTGTTTTCGCCGCTTTTCTTGACGCGCTAGCTGTTGATGATCGGGGGTGTGTTTTGTGGTAACTCCCCGGCTGCGCTGAAATTCTTGCTCTAATGCTTTGTAGCCATCCCAATATTCGGTTTCACCTTTGGCCCGCAGCGTTAGCGAGTAGACTTCAACCCCTGATTTTAATTGGATGGATTTTACCCAAATGGCACAGCCATGGGTTTTTTTGTTGGCGGCAAAGCGATGATCAGGCCGGTCAGTGAGTTTTATTTCCTGGCCATTGCTTAAATTGGGGATCAGATGTTGCTTGAAATTATAGATATCAATGCCGATGGGTTCGGCCAGTTTGGCTATGTCTGCTAGAAATTCGTTAAGAAAGTTATCAGCTGATCCATATTGTTGTTGCCAAAATTGAGTAAGAGTCATTCTCTTTGCTTCCAATATTAAAATATTAAAATATTTTTATTGTTTAATATTGAATGCAAGTGGATTCACAACTTAAAATGTATCTTGAAATGCCCTTTGTTGTGCTTAGTGCTTTTCAGTTACATCAACAGGATTCTTTTGTGTCCAATTGCATTCTGTTTTTGCATTCGGCTTAGTCCAAATGCTTTGCTCTGATGAAAAGGTTGATGCTTATCATCAGAGGTATAAAAAGTCGTCATGCGCCAACATGATTTTGTTTTTATACAGGTAAGTTTTTGACGCCCGCTTTTGCGGGCGTTTTCATTTGCCCCGCTAAGCATACAGATCCCACCATTACTGATCCAGATCCTTATCACTGTTTGCGCACTTAATCATCATACTTGCAATTATATACCCGATTCAATACTGTATGCCTTTATTAGTAATATATTACTAAAAAAAGTTGTTGAAAGCCGTCTTGAAACAGCTGTATATTCATCCAGTAGCTAAACATTAGTGTTATTTTTCTTTGTTGAAATATGGTAAAAGTGTGTTAGCTAAAATGTTGTTTATCCATAGTTAATATAAGGATTGTGTCATGTTTGGATTAAATGGTATTAAGTTCTGCAATATGCCTGGTGGTGGTGGTGGCGAACCGCCATTAGAGAATGAGAAGGGGGTCAAAACCCCAGCAAAGAAAGATTCTGAGCAACATAATACTGACAAGTAGTTATGTTACTAGATGCTACTGAGCAAATGTTTCACTATTTGATTGCGAATTTATACGCAATTTGTTGTTTAGTGGCGTTGGTGTGTAATTGGCGGGTTGGTGAGCATCGTTTGCTAACTATGGTGATTTCATGCTTTGGCTTGTTTGCCTGGGTTGTGCATGATCCTGTGTGGCAATGGTTCACCACTGGCGGATTATTGGATCATGTTGTGCCGGGCGAGTATTGGTATTTATTTTGGGCCTTGGTTGAAGTCACCATGATCGCGTTGATGATGCAGCTATTCCGGTGGCTGCATCTTCATATTACTTTGCATTTGGTTCTGGCTTGCTTAGGGAGTTGCTTTTTTGTCTTGGTCAATATTTTACGCATGATTGACCGATACAGCGGTGCTGATGTGCTGGGAGAGTTTTACCGTAGTGCTGTGTGGTTAGTGTACGTCTTTTATGCGCTGATTATGTTATCGCCCTTAGCAGGATACTTGGGGCTGATGTTGTTAAAAAGAAGAAAGGGAGTTTCACATGGTCGCCTATATCGCTGCTGTTGCGTTATTGCTTATTTGTGTCTTACTGGGCAAAGCCGTTATTTATCGGTTCGTGCGTGATGTGGAGGCACCAATGAATGCGGCCGAGGCGAGAGAATTAGCCGCAGCTTTTGATGCCGTCCCTCGCCCTAATCAGATTTGCTCTGATGCCAGGCATAAATCAGTACAGCATCAGGCCGTGGTGTTGTTAGAAGAATATAATCAGATTATGACACTGCCTGCAGATGAGCGATTGGTTGCGTTAGTGAGTTTTCAGGCAAAAGCAAAGGCATGGAAAAATTTTAAAGCAAAAACTCACCCTGCAGCAGAAGCTGCCGGGCAGGCTGATGTTATACCGCTTTTTTGTCAATAAAGATAACGGCAGCATCCCGCAAAGCTTGGCGGCTTTCGGGGGTGCTGTTATAAAATAGAGTTGAAATTTTTGCCAATTCAGGCATGACCCCTATCATTTGATGAGCATTTTCATCTGTCAAAATCCCCGCTTCAAACATCAGGCTTATTCCTTCATTTAAAGCTGTGAGCATTTTTTCAGCGTCAAGTTTTTCACTTTTTGGGTTGCCGAGTGTGGGATCCAATAATTCACAGGCTTGTAAATTAAACACCGCCGCCAGTATGGCAATTTTTTCCAGTGTTGGGTTACAAGCGTTTTCCTCTTTGGCCATCGCCAAATAGTTACTGATGGTTTTTTGGTTAACGCCACCATGGCGCTGGCTGGCCCGTTCAACATCAGGCTGGCGCATATCGTTCTGGTGCATCAAATTCGAGAGATTGTGCGCCAGTGTTTTTTTAGGATTTGTTTTCATGTTAAACATGATAGCCAACTATTTCAGGAAAGTAATACCGAAAACCGTTTTTATTTAGTAATATATTACTAAGAAACTATTATAAATAACACAAGGGATTGCTTTGGTGGATAAAGTCACAAAAAAGTCAGTGTTAGTCATGCAACTGAGGCGAGAGCTTGCTCACCGGCGCGGTGATTATCCTCAAATCGCCACGGAAGCGGGTGTGGAGTTGGGCTGGCTGTATAGCGTGATGCGGGATAAAAATGCTGAAACGATTGATTTTGGCGTGAGAAAAGTTGAATCAGTCTTGCATGTACTGGGGGTAAAAGTATCACTGGATTAGCATTATCCAGCGTAGGGCAGAACCGCTTGCTGCGTTTACTGCTGATCTCTGCGTACCGGCCAACAGAGCGCCCGCGCCATTCATGTGCTGCTGGGCGAAAGTTTGGGGCGAGTTGTCCATTGCCGCCTTGGGCATTTGATAACAGTAAGATCCTGCGGCGGGTACACCGGCACCCAGATGGTGCCATGATGCACACGTTATATTCACCGCAGCCCGATGCGGCGTTAGTTGCTGAGGCGCAAAGCAGCTTGTTGGCTGCATTAGAGGCTGATCATCCGCTGACCGAGGCAAAACGATTGAAAGCTGCCAGGTTATGCGTCTTAGCATTGCAGGAGTACCGCAGTCAGTTGTTGCGGGGCGGTAGTGCGTTATCTATTCGAGAGTTGGCCGCTGAGGCTGAAATCTCACTTAATAATTGGCACAGGGACTGGCGGCCCCTGTGGGTGTCCATGCTTGCCATCGTTAGCCAGCGGGAAGATGCGGTACTGGCGTTATTATCACCTTTCATTGGGGGCAATGAATCAGATGTTAGCTCTATTTAAAAATCTCACTATATTGCAGTTTAATCCTGATATGTTTGTGCGGGAATTGGTATTAGATGCGGTGTTGGGGCAGCCACATACGCCGATAGATGATGCTAAACCGTCAAAATCAAGTTGTGGGTTCGGTAGCTTAGATATGGATGAGAATATCCCGGCCCTTTTTTCGGATGATGGCCAATTATTGATGTTGCGCTACATCAAAGAATCCCGAACGGTTGATGCTGGCCAGCTGAGCAAACGTTATAAAAAAGCATTGGATAAATTAGAGTGTGATGGTCGTAGGCTTGATGATGAGCAGATCAGTAAATTGAAGTCAGAGCAGCTGCAGTTGTTATTGGCCGAAGTGCCATCGGATATTGATTCATTGATCATGGTTTTTGATATCCCGGCAGGGATGGTTTATCTCAATAATACTGGCGCTGGCGTAGTGAAAGATGCGAAAGCGTTGATCTGTCAGATGTTTGATTTATCTGTAGTCGAGTTCTTGCCAGAGGTTATATCCGGCGCATTTAGCCGGTGGATTACCACTGGCACGGTTAGCGCTGGCCTGACATTAGGCGGCACGGTGAAAGGCGTTGCGGATAAAACGGTTTTACAATTAAGTAATGCTGATTTGCAGGCGGATCTCCTTACTGAGATATTGACATATTTTAATATTAAAAAATTGGCATTATTGGGGTGGGTAAAAGCCCATGACGTGGCTTGGCGCTATGCCAGTTTTTCCCTGAATGACTCGGGGCGCATCCAGGGGCTAGAGGTGGATCTCGGCGCGTTTGATTTTGATGGTGGCGGTGTTGCTGATGAGCTAAATGTGTTTGGCCAGTTATGCCGTACTTTAACTGTACAGCTGTGCCAGTCTGTCGGGCTAGGGTTGCCCCCGCAATGGGTTTGGTCGAGTGATGTGCTGTTTCGTAGTCCTGTTTCTGATAACGCGCCGCAGCTAGGCCAGTGTGATGATCCGGCGTTGTATCGTGAGGCCGTGGCATTAGTGCAGGCGGAATCCCGGGTCAGCGTTTCGATGATACAGCGGTACTTTAAGATAGGTTACAACCGGGCGGCGGAATTGGTTGAAATGATGGAAAAGGGCGGTATTGTCAGCCCGGCCGGTCACAATGGTCAGCGCAGTGTTTTACGTGGAGTATTGGGTGATGCTGGCGCTGCGTGATGTGATGCGTGATATTGCCGGGCCAAATAGTTTGAGCCAGGTCAATGTGTGGGGGTTGCTGATCGTGAATATTCAGCAATGCCCCTTGGCCCAGTTTAACCAAATTATGGGTTGGTTAAATACGGGCCAGGCGCTGCAGTTGTTTCATGATGGCCCGCCGGGGGTGATGGTGATTGATTTATCCCCGGAATGTTATCAGCCAGATAAGTCAGTTTTGAGTTAACGCACACTCAAGAACGCAAGAATAACAATGGGGAAGGATTTATGGCATTGGCATATAGCAAGAACAAAACACTAAAAGATGTTGTTGAGGATGGTTTTAAAAATGCCCAAGAGAATGATTGCGAAGGATTTGAATATATTATTGGTAAAATTCGTGGTGGTGAGTTGAAAGTGGTCTTTGAGCCAGACGCATCTGTATCGGAGGCAATTTGTACTGATGGTGTGGATGGTTTTGGTTATTGCTTGGTTTTTGAGGAATAACAATCACCCGATATCCTATTAATGGAGGCTAAGAGGGTTATGAATATTACCGACGAAGTGGTGGCGCAGGCATTTGCCGAACTTGTTGACGATACGACTACATTCTCAAAGATTGACTTTACATCTTGGCAGTCTGCAGTGGACAGTGCCGTTGATAGTACCCTGGCTAACTTGCAGGAGTTTGAAGTGCTTACGCAATCAGTTATTGATCATCAAGCCCATGACTTTGATGGTTATCTTGATGGTGCCAAAGTCGGTAATTTGGTGTGGGGGACTAATGATTGTTGGGTATCTCAATCCGTTGCATCGGGGTGGCTAGTCGATGCAAGGGAACAATTGAATCAATCCAGCAACAGCGTAAAAGCCATTTCTGAATATGTAGAAAATGCCTTGGCATGTGAGCGGATGCGGCATTATAACGAGCAGCTTTAATGATATAAAAATAGGATTACTGTCCGGTTCTTGCGGCTTGATTAGCCTGACAAAATGCCAATACATCGCCAATGGTGCGCCCGGCGGCGCTGATATCAAAACTCATGGTATAGCTTATTTTATCCCCAAAGACTCTCGCATGGAGAATATGACTGGTGCGCAGTTGTTGGATGAGCTGATCCCAGTTTTCCCCCCATGCTGGGGTTTGTTGTTCGGCATAAAAGCCATTCAAGCCGGTTTGCCCTGATAGCTCCATGCCTGGATTGTTATCTGTAAAAGCATATGCCTTGGCCCGAAATGGCCCGTCTGAGTTAATCGGTTTAAAGGTTAGCGTTAACCGGGTTTCAGTGCAAAGCAGGGCCATGATATCTCCCCGAGCATTTTGCCCCAAGGTTTGCTGCCAATGCTGGTTTGTAAATGGGTCTTTTTCGCTGGTGAAATACCAATCTGATGTTGGACTGGCCAGCGATATAATGGCGGCGAGTAAGTGAGACATATTTCATCCTTGAAAATAAAATCTCAGCTTACCTGATGTTATTTATCCTCGCCATCTTGCGGTTGATTTATCCGATTTCAATTAATCCGGCTTTGTGTAGCCAAATGATCTGTAGAAAATGCCTTGGCATGTGAGCGGATGCGGCATTATAACGAGCAGCTTTAATGATATTGGTAGTGGACGGCAGTACACACTGTGACTGCCGTAGCGATAACTCATGTTGTTTCGTTGTAATGACGTGCCATTTCTAGAAGTGCTAACCTGTTTTTGCGATTGTTTGTAACACCTGTTTTTTTAGCTGCTTTTTCAATTGCAGCGAGGACTATTGCAGCGTCCTCGCTTGACAAGAAACAACCATATATTTGCTTTTTATTCTTTCGGTATTCAGTAGCCATTTTGTCATCTCTAGCTGCTGCTTGTTTCAAAGGACTCGCAAGATTCTTCTTTCAAAGAACGTAAAAGCTGCGGATAGTTATACACAGTAACACCGCCAGCATAGAAACCGGAGTCGAAGTGTTCAACCGAATCAGAACAATCGTCAAAAATCGCATCATTTACATACTTTTTTGGTAGTGACGTTTCTTCCGCTATCAAGTCAATGTCGGAGCGTAAATCTTCTTCACAGCTTACTATTCCGTCAAGGCCGTCGCCGTACAGGATCGTCAAACCAAGCTCGTTATCGATGCTATCCCTGCTGAGGTCTACGCCCAGCTCATCCGCTATCAACTTTAACGCTGATACTTTTTCTGCATCTTCCGACCCATCGGTAAGGATCTTGATAATGCGGTCGTAAGCCTCTTTATGTTCCATGCTGGTAATATTCATGATGATTATCTCCCTTTCGTCTTGATGTAACTATAATAGAAAAAGCTCATGAGCACGTCAATAGCTCATGAGCTTTTTTTGGGAGAATATTTGAGATAAATCTAATCACATAAATGCGATGGTTTTAACCCAAGATTAGACAATAAAATCTCAGCTTACCTGATGTTATTTATCCTCGCCATCTTGCGGTTGATTTATCCGATTTCAATTAATCCGGCTTTGTGTAGCCAAATGATCCAGCTGGCCCATGGAATTTGGCTGCTACTGCCTTGGCCCGGATTGAGCCAGTTGCCTGCCAATTTGGCATTAACGCCGAGTTGGTTTGCAATTTCGGCGCGACTCCACTGACAGGCATTTTTGACAGCGTGGATATCATCCAGCGAGGGGGCGCGGTAGCCTGGCTGGGTGATATCTTGGCAGCTGGCCGGATCAATATCTGCTGTGATACCGGCGGCGGTGAGTGTGATTTTCATTGTGTTGTACCTGATTGATTCGTTTTTGGTGTGTTAACTATCTGCATAATTTGCAGCAGTTGTTCTATTGATAACCCCGTGAGGGTTAATTCTGTTTCTCGCTGCTGTGACAAGGTGAATTGCCCCTTGCTGTGGGCCAGTGTGTAGCTGGTTGACCATGTGCTTTTTTGTATGTGTTCAATCGCTATGTGTTGCTGTAAAAAAGCATCCATTTGCTCAAACTGCTGCTGTTTTTGCTGCAGTTTAGTCATGTATTGATTCACTTTATCCAGGCCATCTAAGTAATGGGGTAAAAAGCGGCGCTGAATATCGCGGGCGATGGCTTGCCCCGAGCGTTCAGCATTTACCGTTATTTTGCTGTAGGGGTGATCCCGATCAATTTGGTGGATGGTAAAGTTGCGCCAGTCTTTGCGGTTTGGCCATAGGCCGCTAATTGTCCAGCGGCGATTGTTACTGTTGATATACAGCACGGCATTGCTGCTGCGATGAAATATTTTGGCCATGTAGTCATGCACTTTTTCTGGCCGTTGTTCCAGCGTCCACTCAGCCCCTAATAGGTTGGTGATGGTGGTTAACTTGGTTAAATTCATGGCGGTAAGACTCATGCAACACCCCCCGGAAATGGCACGATATTTTGCGGGGTTTTATCATCACGGACACGGATTATTCTGGGTTCTCTGAATTTGCCGTTTTTCGTTAATTCCATACATTCTATTTCAACAATGCGCCCGATGATTGCGCCCTCATCGTGTTGTATTTGCTTTTTTAAGGCTGCGCTCAGGTTGCCCACATTGCCGTGATGAGTGGCCAATGATATGACCCGCCCGGCTTTTTTGTTAACGCCGATAATTGGGGTGTCGTGGGTTTCTTTTTTCTTTACTTTGATCCAGGTGTCACCCTGTCGCAATACCAGCCCTTCCCAGCCAGCGGCCAGTTCTTGGGCCATCATTTGGTTGATTTGCTCGGCGGTGGGATTGGTGATGATGCTGATCATTAGCCGGGGGTCGGGGGTGTCAATAGCATAGATTTGTGCGGGCATAACCGGGATCTTACCTTTCATAGCTAAATCACTTTTTTTCCAGTTGCCAGGCCCGAAATAGATTTCGGCCTCATTACTCGGCATTAATTCTGGGCGGATGGGCCAAGGGTTGCCGCTGGTTGTAACTATTTGGCCCTGGTGTTTTATTGCTCTGATGCCATCTGCTTTGCGGGTGACTATCCAGCGGCCCTTTAAGCTGTTGCCCTGCCATAATGTTGGCTTGATAAAACTGGGCGTTGGCTGGGGCGCTTTTTTGGGGGGTGGGGTGTTGCTGCGTGATGTTGCTTTTAATTGTTGTGTTGCGTGGCGCAGGCTGCTAGCTAATGCCGTAGGGATAGCGCAGACCACAAGCCAGATAGGCAATAAAAATTGCGGGCTGGCACCGGCGTAAATGGCCCCGCCGCACAGGGTTAGGCAAAATGAGTTTAGGTATAAAGCATATTTATCTTGTGATGATAAAGCCATGATCTCAGCTCCTGCTGGTTGTGGCTGGCCCGGTATGGGCCGCCGTTTATGATAGTTTAGTTAAATATTGAGATATCTCAATATCTGAATATCAAAATATCTAAACATTTAAATATTACAATATCTAAATATCGTCATAAAGTTCGTCATAACTGGGCGGTGGCGACAGGGTAAACCCCTTTACCTTTACCAGTTTTGATTTGTTCAACTCTGGCAAAAGATCATTGACTGCATCTGATAAGCCACCAAATCCAACACCTGCGGCACTGATTGCATAATCCATCCACAATATCGCCTGCTCTAAGCGCTCAGTATACGATGTGGCTGGGGTGCTGTTAGCTGCAAGGTTATCCAGTTTTTTAGGCATAGTTAAGTTTCCTTGAACTTTGGGGAGGGCATAAATAGGCTATTCGGGAAAAAATGTGTTAAGCCATTAGCTGAGCTAATGGCTTAACGCTTGAGAGAGATCATCAATCATACATTGCACTGAATAATCAGTTCCTGAACCTTTCAATGCTCGATCTATTGATGATTTTGATGGGGCAACACCTTTTGAATCTAAGATAATTTGCTCGGCTTTGCGAACACTTCCCGCTTTCTTGACTAGCCTTGTTAGCAGGTCAGTTCTGTTTTGTGAGGCCATGTTAATCCATAATATGTTTTTCGTAATGCGGGATTAATGCGGCTTTGATATTTTCATGATCATTACATTCGTCTATTGGGTAGCCCTCAAAATCAAGCAATGTAAGATCACCGCCCTGATCTGCAATCCCATAGTTTTCTTCATTAACACTGAACCAATAAACGGTTTGCTCATTTTGCCATTGCTGATCTTTTTCGATGAATTTAATATCCATAATGTAAATCCTTTTAAGATAGGTTTTAGCCCTTTGCCTCAACCTTTTATTTAGTATACGTCCCGAATCGGGACAATTCAAGGCGCTATTTTAATTATTTATAGCTATTTATTACATATTTTTCTGAATATCCTATTCCCCTTTTGTATTGCTGGCCAAGAACTTGAAAGCTTTTGATTGTGTCATGATTAAGCAGCTGTGTTTTTCCGCTTGGGTTAATTCTTTGGCCAGTGTGACGGCAATTTGATAATTGCTAAATGTGGCGGCTTGCATGGGGCAATGGACAGGCCCAGCATATTGATAGAATCCGCGCCCAGTCCAGATCACCCAAACCGGCGCAGCAATTTGCGCGGCTTGGGATAACCTGGCTTGTACTCTGGCATAAATTGACATCAGATGATTATCCGCTCAGGCCGCCTGGCTTTCCAGCTTTGCGCGGCGGTTTCGTTCAGCTGCGCTATCCAGATTAAGCGCCCGTTGATTTTCACATAAATATTTCGCATTGGCTCAGCTCCTGCTGGTTGGTGGCTGGCCCTGTGCGGGCCGCCTTGGGTTGTTATGCGGTAGGTACGCCGCCTTTTTCTTTCATCTGCGTATTTACGGCCTCGGCCCATTCCTGCAATTGATCTTGTGTGACAGCGGCTAGATTGATAAGGCGCTCTGCTTTGGTGATATAGCTTTGCATTATCTGCGCGGCGGCGGGGCTGTCTTTTAGTTTTTTAGCGCGGTTTAGATTTTCCTCTGCCCATTCTGCTGCCAAGCTGCAGGTAATTAACTGCAGCTTGGCTCCTTTTTCTGGTCGCCAGTATGTTACGGGGTTTAAGTGATCATTATAAAAAGTGGCTTCAGGTAAAAAGCGGGCGCAAAACTCCCAAATAGGGCCGCTGTAAAATTCACGGCTAGGGCCATCAAAGGGGTATTCTGTGGCGGTGATCTGGTGGGTGTCGGCGTTTATGTCATAACGATAAGCCAGATCGAAATGTTGGCAGCTTGTATCTAACAGCTGTAAGTGTTCACCGGCGGTAATGATTTTTTGTACCATGCCATGGCGGGTGCCTTCTTTGATGGCCTTTTGTAGCATGGCGGCCATGCCTGCGGGGTACATGTCATAATGATTGTAAAAATGCCAGGCTTGCATTGTGTCGCAATGGCGGTGAGTTTCGGTGATGGTGATAGCGCCTCTTGTACTCATGATCTCAGCTCCTGCTGGTTGGTGGCTGACCCTGTGCGGGCCGCCTATGAATCAAATTATATGTTGATATCTAAATATTTCAATATCTCAATATCCAAATATTAAAACATCAGCCTTTGGTTTACCTTGGCACCCTATACAAGATCCCAAGGTAAACCCCCACATTAGGGGCGGGGGGTTGTTAATAAGTAAAGGCCGCCAATTGTGCCACATAGTGCGGCGCAGGCGCTGCCATAGGTGGCGGCGGCTAGGGTGACAGTGACAACAATAATGATGATCTCGGCGCTGCGCTTTATCATTTGGCAATCCTTTCTAGTGGGCGGCGATGGCTTGGCGGGTTTGGGTTTTGACTTTGCTTGATCCGTGGTTCTTGCGGATCTTGTCTATGCTCCAATTGCCGCGCCCCTTGCGCTGATAATCATCGGGCCGGAAGTACCACATTTTTTTATTTTTTGCCCACTTGAACCCGGCGCATTTTATCGCTTCTTTGTGGGGGCGGGTGTCACCGCTCAGCCAGATCCAATTCCCGCAAATTTCGATATCTACCCCGTCCAAGCTGATCACAGCGTTTAACGCGCTGTTTAATTGTTCGCCCCAGTTGTATGATCCCGCTGTTTGTTCGGTTTCAGCAGTGGCTTGATCAAGCTCTTTGAGGGTCGTCCATGCCTCATTGATAGCCTGCATCATTTGCTTGCCTGCAGGGTTGCGATCAGGGTGATATTTCAATGATGCGGCTTTATATGCTTTTTTTATTTCGGCTTTGGTTACTGTGCCGGATAACCCTAAAATGTTTAATGCGTCAATGATTTTCATTGTCTCAGCTCCCGCTGGTTGGTGGCTGACCCCGAGCGGGCCGCCTATAAATTTAAGTATATATAGATATTTTAATATTTCAATATTTAAATATTAAAACTGGGCTTTTATTTCGTCAATATGGTGATTGTGAATAACGACATAACCAATGCCCTGATCGTGTTGGTTATCCTCAGTCGTAATGTTTAGGTTTTGCAGTAACCAAGCGCTCCAGCTGTCCTGATCCATTCTGATACTGATTTCAGATAGGCCATCACAAACTGGCGTAATAGCGATTAATTCAGGGGCTGGTTTGCTGTTAGATTTCATGGTTATGATCCTAATGATTAAAGATATTTTTCAATCGCTGCTTTTGCTGATGTGACGCACTCAGCTAATGAATAATCAAAGCCGTTAGTTATAAAAAGCCCCTCAGAATCCGTTAAATTCCAGCAAAAGCCCTCCTGTTGATTGCTTTGCTCTATTGTCATAGTGCAATCATTTACTGTTAATTGTGTTTTTTTATAGCTATCGGCAAAGGCTTTGGCCGCTGCCTCTGCGTCACTTTCAGACCATGCTAGCCCATCGCTTATGATTTCATCATTTAATGACACTGACCACTCAAACCCCCCGCTATATCGATCTGCATTGGGTTCAATGTAAATGCTGAATGCTTTATATGTTGTTTCCATTGCGGTTATTCCTATATATATATTTATCTTTGATTCTTAGTTTAACCTGCCCTCTGCATATTTCAATATTTAAATATTTAAATATTAATAATCATCCTAAAGTATTACCACCGCCCGCACCCGCTTTTGTGGCACGGCACACCCGCCCGCCGGCCAGGCTCCCGTCATGTGGCACGTCACACCCACCCGCCGGCCAGGCTCCCGCCATGTGGCACGTCACAGCCCCGCTCTCAGCGAGTGGCACGTCACTGCCCGCATAGAGATTAAATAGATATTTGAGAAAAGGTACTCCCGACCCCCATTTTTAACGTGCGGGGTCGCGGGGGCGCGGAAATCCGAAATTTTTTTGGTTGAAAAAGGTTGGTTTCCGTTTCCGCTTTATATTCAGTGACTTATATAACTGTCTGTTTGCGTTAGATTTTTCGATATTTCAATATTCCCATATCAAAATATCCATTTCCGCTTTCTTTGTGATATTAATGTTGACACTTAGTAAAATATTACTAGGATAGGAAACAAATACTAAGGAGGGCTTATGGTTGACGGTGAAGGGATAATTTTTCCCCGGCGGGTTGGTTTTGATGCCAGTGATAAGGATTTCACTCAGGTTGTGGTGCATCAGTTAAGTTGCGGTGGTTTTCGGCGTGATAAACCTTATTCCCCGCCGCCTAAGCCGGTAACTGTTGATACAGGGCTGCCCAATATTCACGCTCAGGTTGCAGCTTGTACTAGCTTTGTGGGGGGGGATAAGCCAGCCCGTAAACGCAACAGATTAAGCCAGGCAATGATGATGAAAATTATCACTCGTTTGGATGCTGGCGACCGTGGGGTTGATATCAGCAGAGATACCGGCGTAAAGAAAAGCACCATTTCATTGATTGCCAGAAAACATACCAACATCGCTAAAACCTGTTGGCAGAAGTATGAGCAGGAAAAAGCCAGGGGGTCGGTATGAGTGATTCATTAAAACCGTTTTTCCCCGATCCAGAAATGCCGCTGTTTTATCATGGCCGAACCACATCATCGGATCGGGAATGGATTGATGCCCAGTTATCCGCCCTTTCCCCTGCCGAGCAATCCCCAGCCAGTCAGCAATATCAATCTATTTATATGCAGCGGGGCCGCAAGGCTGCGAATGATTTTCTTATCGACTTTATGGCCCAGCATGGTGGTGAGGTTCCTTTGCTGCCATTAGGTGGCAAGCATATGGAGGTGCAGCGCATTTTATCCGCATTGCCTGGCCAGGTGAGACAGGCGGCAGCTGATTCGTTTGTTTTGGTATTGAACGATGAAAAGCGTGGCAATGCTGATCAACGATTTCAACAGGCGGTATCTATGTTGTTAGGTGGTTATAAAAAATACCGGGGGCAAGGATGAGTCAGTGCAAAGAATGTGGCATGAAACCTTGCGCCTGCAGGTTCTTTGAAAGTTTTACCTGCTTTGCGATAGCGTTAATTTTGGCAGTGGTTGGGATTGCCTTGCATCACCAAGGGCTTATTCCAGTGTTTTTGCTGGGGGGGGAGTGATGCCAGCAAAAATAAATAGTTATGCCAAAAAACTTAAAGCCTTACAAAAGCGTAAACACCATAGATTGCGGGATATTGGCGACCAATGGCAGACCCCAAAAAAGATAGCTACCGGCTTAGCGCGGCACTTTGCGCCGCAGCTGGGGCCAGTGGTGTTAGATATGTTTGCAGATGATTGCAATCATCTTTACCCAAATTATTACACTGCCCGGCAAAACGCGCTTACGCAAGATTTAGCAGCAGATCTTAAACGCTTGAGTGGTGCCGCTTACGCTAACCCGCCTTATAGTCGGCCATTTGCTGAGGATGATCAATTTATTACGGGGATGTGCCCCATTATTGATTATTGCCGCCAGCAAGCTGATGCCGGTGCCAAGATCTTACTGTTAGTTAAGGCGGCCACATCAGAGGCTTGGTGGCCGGACGATGCGGATTTTATCCAGTTTATTGCGGGCCGGATTACCTTTTCTGCACCAGAGTGGTATCGCCCGAAAGATAGTAAAAAAGATGCGCCCACATCAGCAGGGCTGGCCAGTGCAGTCATTATTTTTGATCGTGATTGGCCAGGGGAGGCTAGGCCACTTGCGCGCTTGTCGCGGGATGAGCTTATTTTGTTGGGGAGTGGTGCAGAGTGAAGTATTTATCCTTATTTAGTGGCGTTGAGGCCGCCACGTTAGCCTGGGAGGGATTAGGTTGGTCAGCAGTTGCCTTTTGTGAAAATGAAGCATTTGCCTCTGCCGTGTTGGCTGAGCGCTGGCCCGCTGTGCCAAATCTAGGGGATATCAACAATATCAAAGAAAAAGATATTAAGGCACTGGGAGGGCTTGATCTCATTGTGTTTGGTAGCCCGTGCCAGGACTTATCTATTGCAGGGAAAAGAGGGGGGTTGAATGGCCTGCGAAGCGGTTTGTTTCAACAAGCAATCAAAATCATCCGGTGGGCAAGAAAACACTGTGGCTTGCGATTTGCGTTGTGGGAAAACGTCCCCGGTGCGTTCAGCAGCAATGAAGGGCAGGATTTTTGCCAGGTTCTCAGCCAGTTATCTGGCAGCCAGCAGCCAATGCCCGAAAAGTGGGGCGGGGCCGGTTGTTGTTTTGGTAAAACCGGATTGGTCGAGTGGGCTACTTTCGACGCCCAATATTTCGGAGTCCCGCAGCGCCGCCGCCGAGTGTTCGTATTTGCAGATTTTGGAAATTGGGAAGATAGACAGCCGCTATTTTCTGACACCGAAAGCTTGCGTGGGGATTTTGAGGCGGGCTGTGAGGTTAAAAAGGAAGAATCATCCGTTACTGAGCCAAGCGCTGATGAATCAAGCCATCATCGTTTAAATGTTTCTGTTT
The DNA here is from genome assembly GCF_024363255.1 of Shewanella sp. NFH-SH190041. NCBI lineage: Bacteria > Pseudomonadati > Pseudomonadota > Gammaproteobacteria > Alteromonadales > Shewanellaceae > Shewanella > Shewanella sp. NFH-SH190041. Next base: position 31,760 of record NZ_AP026071.1, on the reverse strand, counting down.
TTGATCTTACAGGCTTTGGTCAATATGGCGCTGGGATAACGGCTAGTACAGTTTTAGCTCGGGATTACAAAGGCCCTACAGATTTGATTGTGTATCACCACCTTGATAACGGGATTCGTTCTTTGCTGCCAGTTGAGCGTGAAAGGTTGCAAGGGATGCCTGATAACTACACTCGGATTCCTTGGCGGGGTGAACCAGCAGAATGTTGTCCAGATAAGCCGAGGATTCAGGCTATCGGCAACAGTATGGCGGTGCCAGTGATGCGCTGGATTGGCCAACAAATATCAACCATTAATTTAGGGAGTCATTGTGATTGCATTAAATAACGGGGAACAACACCAGTTTTGCCAGCCGTTTACCCCAGATATTGAATCTATTGCCCAGGCGCTGGCATACATTAACCGTTATAACGGGCATGTGGGTAATTATAGTGTGGCGCAGCATTGCGTTCTGGTCAGTGAGCAATTGCCCCCGGCATTAAAATTAGCGGGGTTATTACATGATGCGGCGGAGGCATATATTGGTGATATCTCAGCCCCATTGAAACGCTTGTTGCCTGCGTATCAGGAAATTGAGGATTGGTATCACACAGAAATTGATCGTCACTTTGCTGTTAATACGCGCCATCCGCTGGTTAAAGCTGCTGATATGCGCATGTTATTTACTGAGGCTGCAAAGTTTGATTTACCCATTACGCCCGATTCAGCCTATCCGGTTTATCAAATCCAATTCAAGGTATGGGAACCTGAATATGCGGCTTATCAATTCATGCTGAAATTTGGGGATTATTCCGGTTCTTGAGGGCCGCTTGCGGATAGATTTGTTTTGTTGTGGAAAGGTGACTTATTTTGCCGAAGAAAAAACTTAATATGTTGGTTTGTTTTAGCGGGGGACTAACATCAGGGTATATGACTGATAAACTCCTTAGTGAACATTCACATGAATATAATTTTTTGGTTTGTTTTGCTAATACTGGTTGGGAGCATGAAAGAACGCTTGAGTTTGTGAATAAATGCGATCAGCGTTGGGGTGGGATCGTGGTTTGGCTTGAGTCTGTCACTCATCATAAAAAAGGTTTAGCGCCAACTCATAAGGTTGTTACTTTTGAAACAGCAAGTCGAAACCAGTACCCCTTTGAGCAAATGGTTATCAAGCAAGGCATCCCAAACAAAGGGTATCCCCATTGCACCCGGGATTTGAAGGAATATCCGATCCATAGTTATGTGGAAAGCCGAGGCTGGCGTGTAGGGCGGTTTGAGAAAGGCGAGTTAGTTTTACCTGATTATATGACGGCGATTGGCATTCGATGTGATGAGCCAACAAGAATTAAGCGGCATAAAACCATTCAAAACAAATGTTATCCGTTAGTAGATATGTTTCCGACCGATAAAATTGATGTTTTAAATTTTTGGGAGGATCAAGAGTTTTCTCTTGGCATTCAGGAGCATCTTGGGAATTGTTTAGGTTGTTTTAAAAAGTCTGAAAAGAAATTGATGCAGGTGATGAGGGACGTTCCTGATGCTTTCAAGTTCTCTGCACATATTGAAAATAATTATGGGTTTGTTGGGAAAAATAAAATCAGAGGCGTTTATGTGGATTCACCAAGGACAATGTATCGTAATTTTGTGACTACCCCTGATCTTATTAAGCTATTTAAATCGTCCGACTTTTCAACTGTAGATGATACTGATGTATCAACCTGCGGAGCGGATTGCTCACCATTTGCTGATGATGTTTTTCATGAGGCAATGCGATTATCCAGTGATTAATGTTATTCCGCAGGAATATCTCAATATCTCAATATTAAAATATTACATTAACGCTAAAGATGGCCTAGTTTTGCCTTGGGATAGTCATTTGTTACTAAAATGCTAATATTTTACTATTTAAGTATTGAAATATGACACCTAGTAACATATCCTTTTTTACAGGCTGGTAACTTTGTGCCTTCCGTGTGTTTCCTGTGCCATTAGTCCGTTTTTCCGCCCCTTAGCTCGGCAAAGCAAGGGGCTTTTTTTTTGGGGGTGCTGTGAGCGAAGAACTAAACCCGGAACAACTAAAAGGGCTGTTTGCCATTTTAGGAGCCGTTACCAGTGGGTTTATTGCACGACAGCTTATCCATGGTGAACAGATTGATTGGCGTAAATTTTGGGGTGAATGGATCCTTGCCCTGCTAGGTGGCATGGCATTGTGGGCCGCTGGGGTTCTGCAACATCTGGCTTTTATTGAAATGGTATTGGTTGGCACTGCTGCAGGTCTGGGCGGTGTTCGCGCCATGGAATGGCTTATTAAACTGATTGCTCACATTAAGAGGTTGCACTGATGTTTTATGGATTGGTAAGCCAGGCCCACGCAATTCAGATTGCCCAGGCGGTGTGTCGTTGCCTGGGCAATGGTCGAAACAAAAAAGCTGATTTATTACTGATCGAAACCGCTTGCGCTGAAACACAGCTGGGGACGTTTATGGATCCGTCACCCGATGGCGCAGGTCGCGGAGTGACACAGATTGATAGTGAAACCTTTTATTGGCTGAAAGAAAAAGCGCTTGAGCTGGCCCCAGGCAGTATTACCCGTTTTAAGCGCAGCTGGCGCAATAAAATTGCCCGTGATTTCGGTATAGATGTTAAGCGGGTGGAGCACAGCGACTTAGATTACAACCCTTTGCTGGCTTTCATTTGGGCGCGACTTCGTTACCTGGTCGTGGCTGAGGCCATTCCGGTTAGTCGTGAAGCCCGCGCTGCTTATTGGAAAAAATATTTTAACTCATATCACCCCAATGCCGCCGGTACAGTTATTCATTATTTGGAATCTTGCGAAACGTTACTAGAGGATCTCTAACATGAAAATATTGCGTGTGATTGGTGCGGCGTTGGTGTTTATGATGCTGCCGTTAGCCGTGGTGGCAAGTGAGCTGACCGGCGTATCTGGCATTCAGGATAATGTGGCTTTGCTGGCCAGTTATGATCAGTTTGCCATTACGTTGTTTGGCATGAGTTTAACCGGCAAATTGGCCGGTTATCTTGTGATTGTGTTTGCCGTCATTGGTTTGGCCAGTGCGCTGGTGCGGGTTCTTGAGCCGCTGGCTAAGTACACCAGTACCAAACGTGATGATGAATTACTGGGAAAAGCCAGTGGATTGCTGATTAAAGTGCATGAGTTTATCAGTAAGTATTTAGCGTTGAACCCAAAGAAATGAAGTATGGCAAAGTGTTTTTGTTGTTGGCGCAACTGGTTACGGGGCTGCTGCGGTCATTTCAGACTCAGCAGCGCCGCGCCCAGGCTAAGCAGGCTAAAAACAATCCCCGTGTTGCTGTGCATCAGCATTTTGGCCGGATGCCAAGTGACACAGCGAAATTGCCCGCCGATGCCCCCGTTGATCCAGCCGCTGGATCTTCCGGCGGGCAGCTTAATCACCCCGCCCGCTCGCCCCAGTCACCAGATTGATGGCGGCCAATTTTGGTCAGATGAACAGCTGACAATGTTAATGCTGTACATCTATGCGCTTGAGGATTGCAGTCAATAATGGCGACTCAGGAAGAAATCGGTTCTTGGTTGGGGCTATCGTCCCGGCAGGTGCGTAATTTACAAAAAGAGGGGGTGCTGTCAGATAAGCGCGGCCGCAATGGATACTGCTTAAAAACCTGCGTCAGTGATTATATTCGCCACATTAAAAAGCAGATTAAAACTGGCCCCGATGTTGATGCTGACACCCCTGCAGGCGGCACGGATTTTCACGATGAGCGTTATGCCAAATTGCGGGCCGATAAGTTAGAGCTGGATGTGCTGGGTAAGCTGGGGGAAATGGCCGGTATAGATTTGATTGTGGCGTTAACAGCGGGTAAAGCGGCACAGGTTGCCGGGATATTGGATCAGCTACCAGCCAAGGTGCATCGTGTGGCCCCCGATATCCCCTCATCTGTAAAGGTACTGATTGAAAATGAGATTATCGCCGCCAGAAACACAGCAGCCGAACCGCTTGACTTGGCACCCTATCTCAGTCAATGCCCTCGGGAAAGCGATATCTCAGGCGTGGAAAGCGGCGATAGCGAAACCGCCTAAGCTGCGGTTATCTCAGTGGGCGGATCAACACTTTTATTTATCGGCCGAGTCCAGTTACACCGAGGGCCGTTGGAAGTCTGCCCCATTTCAGCTGGCGATCATGGATTGCATCAGTAACGATGATATCCAAGAAGTTGATTTTATTAAGTCAGCCCGAGTTGGCGCAACAAAAATGATGTTGGCGGCATTGGGGTACTTTCATCACCACAAGCGCCGAAACACCTTGTTTTACCAGCCAACAGATACGGATGCAGAAGATTTTTCCCTGACCGAAATCGCGCCCATGCTGCGTGATGTTGCGGTGATGAAAGAAGTTTTCCCGTGGGGGGAAACCAGCAATAAATATAACCGGACGCTGAAAAAAACTTTTATCGGTAGCATCTTGGATATTCGCGGCGGTAAGGCTGGCACCAATTACCGGCGAATGACAAAAGATGTGGTTTTTTATGATGAGTTAGAAGCCTTTGACCGGGATATTGAGGGGGAAGGCTCCCCGCTGGTTCTGGGGGATAAACGGGTCAGTAATGCCTTGTATCCTAAGTCAGTCAGAGGGACAACCCCGAAAGATGAGGAAGGATCCATTATTGCTGAGGAAGTGGCCAGCGCGGATTTCTTTTTTCATTTTCATGTACCTTGCCCCCATTGTGAGCTGATGCAAGTATTGCGCTGGGGCGGGCGGGATACGGCTTATGGCTTTAAGTTTAAGCAGCCCTCGGATTTCCCCGACTCCCTTGCGCCGAAAGATGATGCTGCAGCTAGCGTTTATTACTGCTGTGCCGGGTGTGGCGGTAAGATTTTTAACCAAGACCTGGATGCAATCTCAGAGCGTGGCCGGTGGCAGGATCAAGATACCCAAGTGTGGATTGATGCTGATGGGCAATTTCGTAAAGCCAATGATGAGCGAATAAAGCCGCCGCGCCATGTGGCGTTTCACATTTGGACGGCATACAGCCCTTGGTATTCTTGGCAATCCATGCTGTTGGATTTTTTTGCTGCCATGGAGCAGAAAAAAAAGAAAGGATTGCTGGATAAGTTTAAAGCCTTTGTTAACACCACCCTGGGCGAAACATGGAAAGATGGCACCCGGGAGTTGAACGGCGATAGTTTGTATAACCGCCGGATTCAATATCCGATTGATAGCAATGGTGAAATGCGTATTCCGCGCCCGGCTTTGGCGTTGTTTGCCGGGCTTGATATGCAAGATGATCGCATTGAGGGGGAGTTGCGGGCCTTTGATGAGTTAAACCGCAGTTACTTGGTGGATTATTTCCGCATTTATGGCGACCCCAAACAAAATGCGCTATGGGATGAAGTAGAAAGGCGATTAAAACAGACATATTTAACAGAGGATGGGCGGCAGTTGACATTGACCCGTTGCTGTTTTGATTCTGGCGGGCATTTTACTAAAGAAGTGTATGCCTTTTGTAAGCGTCTGGGGGTATATCTTTGCATTCCGACAAAAGGCTGGAATGACTACGATCAGCCCACAACGTTTCCCCGCAAAGCAAACCGGCACGGTGTTTATCTCACCATGGTTGATACAGAAAGCGCTAAGGATACGCTGTCCAGCCGTCACGCATTAATATTGGCTGACAATGACGATGTGCCTGCTGGATATTGTTTTTATCCCGTTGCCAGTTTTACCGATGAAACCTATTTTCAGCAGTTAACCGCAGAAGAAAAAGTCTTAAAACGCCATAACCGCAAACATCGCATGGTATGGATATCCAATGGCCGCCGAAATGAACCTTGGGATTGCGCTGTGGGGAGTTTAACGGCTCTTGAATTAAGCCAGCAGTATTTTGGTTTAGATATGGCATCCCTGGCTGCTGCCCGTGATAACCCGCAACAGAATATGGCGGCCCCGAATGGATGGGCCGAGCTTGGCAGGAGGTCGAAACGATGACAAATCAACAGAAAATCATAGAAGCTGAGGCCGCATTGCATCAGTTACTGACCGGGGCCAAGGTGGTACAAATCCAGCGCAATGGCCAAACGGTACAGTTTCAACAAACCAATAAATCAGAGCTGCAGATGTATATCAACCAGCTGCGCCATAGCCGGTGTGCATTAGGGGGGTTGGTCTAAGTGGGGAGCATTGTTGATGCGCAAGGGCGGCCCTTGGCCAGTGTTAGCGCAGCTGGCAGTCATAAAGGGCCTTATCTGGGGCGGTTAGGGGGTCAGCCGCAGGCATTGGATTTGTTGCTGCAGCCGCTGGCGGGGGATATTCATTCTCGGGCTGATAAGTTGGTTACGGGTCACGCTTATGCCCGTGGCGGGGTGCAGTTACATGCTGATTATATCGTTGGTGCCCGCTGGAAACTGCAGTTAAAACCTGACTGGTTACTGCTGGGGGTGGATCCAAAGGTGGGCCGTGCCTGGGCAAAAGACGTTGAACACAGGTTCCATGATTGGGCGGATGATGATCGTGGTTTTATTGATGCCGAAGGAAAGCGCAATCTCACCATGATGATGCGGGAATTGGTTATTACGCATACCCGCCGAAACGAAGGTTTTATGCAATCGGTATGGGTTAAGCGGCGTTTTTGTGCTGCCCGCACCAGTTTTAAATTAATTTCCCCTGATCGCATTAGTAACCCCCATGGTCGGGCCGATACTGAGCGGCTGCGCTATGGGGTTCAACTTGGCCGGTATAATCGCGCCCTGGGATACCATGTGCGTGGCGCTCACCCTTCCCAGCCGAACTATCGGGATTGGCGTTATGTCAGCCAGTATCTGCCATGGGGCAGGCGGCAAATGCTGCATTTATTTGAACCTTGGGAAGATGGCCAGTTACGTGCAGTATCAGATCTGCTTGCCGCGGTTCGTAGGGTTGAATTGCTTGATAAATTTCAGGATGCCACTTTACAAAACGCCATTATCAATGCGTTTTTTGCGGCCACGATTGAAAGCGAAATGGATGCAGAGACTGTGCGCCAGGCGGTGCTAGGCACTGGATCAGAAGCGAATGATCCGCTGCAGAAGCATATGCAAAATGTACAGCTGTACCATGAAAACGCTGATATGCGGATCAACAATGCCCGCATTCCTCATTTGCTACCGAATGAAGAATTAAAGATGCACAGAGGGGCAGCGCCAACAGGTGTTGCCGAGTTTGAATCGTCAATTCTACGCTATTTGGCCAGTGATCTAGGTGTCAGCTATGAAATGTTGTCGCGTGACTGGTCAAAGTCTAATTACAGTACCGCCCGCGCCGGAATCGCTCAGGCATTTATTTTTTTCCAAGGCCGCCGGGCGTTGGTGCCCGCCCGCGCCAGCAATATGATTTTGACTAATTGGCTAGAGGAACAGGTGTTATCTCATGGTTTGGCATTGCCGCCAGGGGTAACAGATTTCTATCTGGCCAGCCAGGCATTAACCCGCTGCCGTTGGATTGGTACAGGTAAGCCGAAAATTGACGGGCTAAAAGAGCAAAAAGAGATCCGCGAAAAGTTAGAGCTGGGGTTGAGCAGCCTTGAAGATGAATTTGCGGCCTCGGGAAAGGATTATGACGAAGTGCTTGAGCAGCAGGATTTAGAAGATGCTGATATGGCAGCCAGGGGCCGAAAAACCCCATGGCGGCAAGGCAGTGTAAAACCCATTAAAGAAGCGCCCGAGGTTGATACCAATGAATCAGAAACCGAGAATTAGCCTGCATTTAGCTAACAAGCTATTTAATACCCCGTTGGCGATTTGTGGTAATTACTATTCCACCATGTTGGGGGCGTTGCAAAATCGTGGGCTGCCGGTGTTGGCTCTGAATGATAACGGCACTGTTTTGGGCAGTGACAATCTGGCTGCGCGGGCGGAAAGAACCGCGCCCCGAGATAGCAAACCTTATCAAGTTTTTGGCGGCATCGCGGTGATTTCTGTGTCCGGTAGTTTGGTGCATAAGTACGGCCATTTGCAGCCGTTTAGTGGCATGACCGGGTATGACGGCATTCGCGCCCAGCTAGATATGGCCTTGGTGGATAATGAGGTTTTTGCCATTGCATTAGATATTGATTCCCCCGGCGGCCAAGTGGCCGGATGTTTTGCGCTGGGCGATTATATTTTTTCCACTGTGCGCGGGCAAAAACCTATCTGGGCCTTGGCGGATGAATTGTGTGCCAGTGCGGCCTATGCCCTTGGTGCCAGTTGTGATCGCCTTTATTTATCTGAAACCGCCAGCGTAGGCAGCATCGGTGTGATTTGTGGCCATACCGATATGAGTAAAGCATTAGAGCAAGCGGGGTTTAAAGTGACGCTGTTTTACAGCGGTAAGCATAAGGCTGATGGGCATCCTTATGCGCCTATTTCTGATGAGTTAAGTGCAGAGTTGGGCGCTGAAATGAAAGAATTACACCACTATTTTGCTAGCCGAGTTGCGCAGTGGCGCAACATAGCGTTGGCGGCGGTGCTGGAAACCGAAAGCCGAGTTTATCGCGGAAGTAAAGCTGTTGATATTGGCTTAGCAGATGGTGTGCTCAGTGCTGATGAATTTTTTTCGCAACTTTATCAATCCGCTGCCACCGGCAGTGCGTCTACCCAGGGAGTTAATGCTATGACGTTTCCTAACCCGGCAGCCCAAGCCGCCGCTCAAGCCGCTGCAAATGCCGATATTACCGCATCGACAGAACAACCCGCCCCTAATGCCGATGCGACCGCACCGAGCAAGGAAGTCGCAGTGACTGGGGCGACCCTCAGTGACACCATCCCAAATGCCGCCCGCGATGAGCGAGCACGTATCCAAGGTATTTTAGCGTTGGATGCTGCCGCTAGCCGTCCCAAGCTGGCAAATAAATTGGCGTTTGGTGATTATTCCGTAGCGCAGGCTCAAGAAATTTTAGAAGCCGCCGCCGAAGAAACATCCCCAGCAACCAGTGAAGGGACATTAACACAGTTGATGGAGGAACATGCCGCCGAACCCTTGGATGATGAGCCATCGGCTGGCGGGCATTCAGAATTGGATGAAACTTTAGCCATCATGGAACAGTTGGGTAAATAACTCAGCTGGTCGATAACGCATCGTATATTACGTTAATCAGAGGTGTTTATGTACACAGCAGCAAAATCCGTTGTAAAAGAAGAAACAATCCCCCAGGTGGTGCTGGGGCCGGTTCGTACCGCCGTGCATCTGTTTGCCGCCGCGCAGACGATTCCGGCATTAACCCCAGTGGCGAAAAAAACGGCTGACAACAAACTGTATCCATTTGATCCAGCGGCATCAGATGGCCGAGAGCAAGCCTTGTTTGTGACGGTTCACGATGTGGATACCACCGCTGGGGATGCCTCAGCGCCGGTCTATTCTGATGGGGAGTTAAACATTGAAGTGATCCGCTGGCCTGCTGCCTTAACAACGGATGAGGCCAAACGCATGGCGTTTGCCAGTCAGGGGTTGATTTTCCCGACCCCCGTATAACCTGCTTACCTGTCTACTTTTGATTAACAGCTAACCGCCCTCGGGCGGTTTTTTATTGGAGAATATATTTTATGGAAACAGCCACTCTTTTAGGGGTTATGACCAAGCGCAAGCCTTTTTCTCAGGTACTGAAAAATTTGTTTTTCCCCAATGTGCAGTATTTTCACAGCAAGAAAATTGATTTAGACAAGGTGAAAAAAAAGCTGCGCCGAGCGCCATTTGTGTCCCCGATGGTTGGCGGTCAAGTGCGGCGGCATGAAGGTGTTTCAACCTTGAGTGTCTATCCGGCCTATGTGAAGCCTAAAGATCCCTTTGAGCCGGATCAGACACAGCATCGCTTACCTGGTGAGTCTTATGCTACGCCATTGACTCCCCAGCAGCGCCGTAATGCCATTTTTGGGGCTATGGCGGTCGATCAGGACTTGGAAATTGATGTGACCGAAGAATGGATGTGTGCCCAGTTGCTGAAATTTGGCAAGATCGTGATTGAATCAGAGTTTTATCCGAAATCTGAGGTCAATTTGCAGCGTGACCCAAACAATACGATTGTGTTGACTGCTGGCACAACCTGGAAAGATTTAAATAAAGATACGCATGATTTAGATGCGGATTTGACCGATTATATGAGTCGGGCCTCAATGCCTGTCGTCACCATGTTGATGAACCAGTTTACCTATGCCGAGTTTTGCCAGTTTAAGTCGGTAAAAGAAAAGCTGGAAACCCGCCGGGGTTCTAGTTCTCGCTTAGAAACGGCGGCCTTTAATGGTCAGTTGTTTGTCAAGATGGGCGATTATGGCCCTGTGGAAGTGTGGGTTTATTCCGGCACCTTTGATCATAGTGATGGCACCGAAGAATTGTTTTTTGGCGATGGTGAAATTCTGTTTGCGGGCAGTGGGGCGCAAGGCACCATGTGTTACGGCATGATCCAAGACCCGAAAGCAAACTATCAGGCGATGGAGCGATTCCCCAAGGTGTTTGAAGATGATGATCCAGCGGGTGAATATCTTATGACCCAATCAGCGCCGCTGCCGGTGATGCAAGATCCTGATGAAGTGGTCTATCTAAAAGCGTTTTAAATTGGTTTTGCCATATTGTCCGGGCTGCTATGCAGCCCGTTTTTATTGGGGGAGATTATGAAAGCGGCAGTATTAGATCAGCTGTTTGTGTTGATGGGATTGTCCGTGCCACAAAGTAATAAAGCGGAAAAAGGGCAGGCCGCGCAATCGGCATGTAAACAGTTTTTAGCGAAGGAAGGCGTTGAATTTGATGATGATGCCTCGCTTGATGAGTTAGCTGCATTGGTAAAACAAGCGGTAGCCGATGAGCAATCAACCGCTGATAAGCAGTCAGGTGATGGCAGTGTGACCGCTGATGCGTCAGAGACAGGGGATGTTGAGGTGACATTGCCTTGTAGCGTCAGTGTGTTGGATAACGGCCAAATCAAACGTTTACGGGCCGGTAAGCAGGTTCTTAGCGCTGATGTATTAACGCGCTTGCGAGAGGCGAACATTGTTTAACAACCGTTTTGACCGGCTGGCATCTGTGCTGGATGCTGCCCAGTCCGAGATGTTTGGTGAGCCGTTAATTATTGGCGGCATATCCGTTACCGGGATACAGGATCAATATCCTGGGGAGCTGGGGGAGGCTGCCACGTTAATCACAGTGTGGCAGGTGTTAACCGCTGAGTTACCTTCCGGCTTTTCTCGGGGGATGGCAGTGCAATATCAGGGTCGGGATTATACCGTGTCACGTATTCACCCGGCAGATGGCAATAGTACCCCGTTTGAGGTGGAATAATGAATATTAAATTAAGGCTCCCTTTTCACAGCCCCAGTTTAGGCAAGGTTCCTGCAACCACGGCAGGCAAGCCCACTGTTGTAGATTTGCCTGCAGATGAGGCGGTGCAGGCACAAAACAGTTATCGCGGCACTGTCGCGCTGGTGACTGAAAAGGTGAATTTTAAGCCTGTGGCAAAAGGGAAAAAATGACCCGCCGCCGCGCATATCATGATGTTGTTTTTAACCGGGAAATGCACCGGGCTATTAACAATCTTGATGCCATTGGGAAAAAGTTAGTGCCTCGGGCTGCGGCAGCATCCACCAATAAAATGGCCCGGATGATTAATACTGCTGTGCAAACTAAAGCCGCCGCCCGGCTTAATATTCCGCGCCCTGTGCTGAAATACCACAACCCCAAAGGCCCGAAAGGGAAAAAACAACCCCGTTTTAAATTGCGTCTGGCAAAAGGGCATCAGCCCTTGGCTACGTTGCGGATGGGGCGCTCTGCCATTCCGTATGTGCGACTGATTAAGCACCCGGAAAAGCAAGACACCCGCCTTGCCAAAATGCGAAAACAAAAAGGCATAAAAGCGGGCAATCATTTTATCCGGGGGGCGTTTTTGGCTCCCGGGGTTACTCGCCATGCCAAAGGTGTATTGAAAGGTCGTTATCAGGTGATGGGCAGGACTGGCCGCAGCCGTTTCCCATTGACGGTACATAAAATTGAAACCCGGGAAGCAATAACCCGTCACGCCATCAGAGAAACCCGCCGGGTGCTAAATCAACATTCTGGTAGCTTGCTGGCCGAGCAGCTGGTTAAGCAAGCGAAAAAAGGACTATTGAAATGAGCTTTAATCCGTTTTTTCACACTGATGCGTTGCGGGCCGAAGTCACCGCATTAGTGAAACAGCAATATGCTGACAATGCCATAACTGACACGGTGTTACCTGGTCGCAGCGTACTGAACCCGGATGAATTGCCCGGCACGTTAGTTTTTCTTGATGGCCTTACCATTGAGGAAGCGATGGATCGGGATGACAGCAAGGTGAAATGCCAGGTCGTTATCACGTTATTTTTTGCGGCCACAGCGACTAATCCAGATAAGCAAATGGATACCCGCAGTAAATTAATTTGGGCCGGATTGGATGGCCATAAATTAGCGTGTACCCGCCAGCCGTTGCGTGGGCAGGATTTTGAATACGAAGTTGATCCAGACAGCGGTTTGATATCAACCAAGATTATTTTCACCACCACTATTTTGGGAGCGTAAAACATGATCGGAGCAGGCACACAGTTTTTTCGTAGTGACGATGGCACGACTTATACCCGAGTGGCCAAACTGATGGATTTAACCCCGCCAGAAGAAAGCCGCTCATCCAGTGAAAAAACATACCTGGATGATACGACTAATTATAAAACGTTTGAGCCGGGGATGATTGATCCCGGTGAGCTGTCTTTGGCCTTGGAGTTTGATATTACCGATGCGGGGCAAAATGCGCTGAAAGCGGATAAAGGGATTAAGGGTAACAAGTATTATAAGATTGTTTATCCCGATGGTTCCTCTGATGCGTTTATGGGGCATATCACCGGCTGGGGGAAAAGTATATCCAAAGAAGAAACTATCCAGCGCTCGGTGAAATTTAAGGTGTCAGGCGCTATCACTGAATCGGCCCCAGCATAAGGATAAATCAGATGATTTTTAATAAAGAACATCGCAGGCATAAAAGCGAAACGGTATTGGGTACGACATTAGTGTTATATGAACCCTCAGCCCTACGCCGCTGTGAATTTTTTGAAATGGGGTGCCGGGATTTGCAGGCGATGCCGCAGGGCATGGATTTTACGCCGAATAAAGATGCCAGCCCCGAAGAATTAGCCCAGCAGGCCGCCGCAACTTGGGCTGTCAGCCGTGCGAACCGCAAGCAAACTTGTTTCTTGATTGCCAGTTGTTTGGAGATTGGCCGTGATGAAGCATTTGCTGATATTTTGGCAGAAATAGAAACCCTGCCGGATGATGCCCTGCAGGCGTTGGCGGTTACTGCGTATGAGCTGGGCAATATCTCGTTGGAGTCGGATCAGGGAAAAGAGTAAGGCGGCCCGGCTTTGATTTTGCCTATGACTTGGCGCTGAAATTTCAGCGCCTTGATGTGCATCAGATGTTGGCAGAAATGCCCGTGTCAGAGTTTGATCGCTGGCATGATCATTTGGTGGGCCGCCCGTGGTGGAAAGTGCCAGAGCGTTACTATGGTAATCAGTTGTTAGCATTGCTGGTTAATCTGCATTCAAAGCAACCAATATCGCCTGATGAGGTGGATATCTATTTTACCCCCAAACCTGTACCCGAGGCTGCTTGGCAAAGCATTAAGGCCAAAATGGGCGGCATGGTTGGTGTAAACCGAAAGGATGGTAATTCATGACTCAAAAAGTGGGCGCATTTGTCATTAAGTTAGGCGCTGACAATGCTGAATTGATCAGTGAAATGGAAGCGGCAAAGCGCAAACTGCGAGACTACAACCGCCACTCAAAGAAGGCGGCTGATCGAAATGAAAAACTATCTAAAACGTTTCAGGAAGCGGCGAACAACACAGCAATTTTCCTTGGCCCATTAAATTCCGTGTCCGGCCAGTTGAGCAGTATTTCTGCTGGTCTTGGGCGTGTTGGCGCGGCGCAGTTAGCTGTGACCGCTGGGGTTACGGCTGCCATTATGGTGCTCACTGAGGCGGTGCGGGTTTATGAGCGCTGGGAAACCAGCCAGCTGGCCAATGAGCAGCTATTACGGGCCACAGGTTACGCCAGCGGGAAAACCGCAAAAGAGATCCAGGCGTTATCTGAGGAAGTGGCATTAAATACGTTGGCCAGTGTGGAAGGTATGCAACAGGCCAGCGGGGCGTTGCTGACCTTTAAGAGCATCAGTGGTGATACCTTTAACCGCGCCTTGTATCTGTCGCAAGATTTGGCCCAGGTGTTTAAGCAAGATGTGAAATCCTCAGCGGTGCAGTTGGGTAAAGCCTTGGAAGATCCTATCTCGGGGTTAACATCGCTATCTCGGGTTGGGGTGACATTTTCTCATAAACAGAAAGAATTAATTGAAAGCCTGATGTCAACTAATCAGTTGGCGGAGGCGCAAGGCGTGATTTTGCAGGTACTGACTGACCAGATGGGCGGCGCAGCGCAGGCTGCCGCGCAAGGACTGGCGGGCAGTTGGGACACATTAGGGCAGCGCTGGGAAACCTTGCTTAATACCACGGGGAAAGAATCTGGCTTAGCGAAGGCGACTAAATCTATTGTGGATCGCATGGCCCGGGGGATGGAAAGGGCCAATGAGGCATTAAAAAGCCCTGAACCTGCAGAGGCAGTGGCATTACTAAGTCAGCAGTGGCTAGCGGTTAATGGCCAGTTAGATGCTGCAGATAAAGCGTTAACGCACCAAAAGAATAAGTTAAAAGAGTTGCAAGCCATTGCTCAAAAAAGCCAGTCATACGGTGTGGCAGAGCATCATGTTAAGGAAAAGATCAAGGCATCCCAGCAAAGCATTATCGCTTTAGCTGCTAAAAAGTTGTCGATTGAACAACAGCAGGCCAAGGCCGTTAAAGCTGTTAATGACGCTCGGATCGAAGCGAAAAAAGTGTATGACCAGCAAATGGCTACTGAGAAGCTGCGCCAGGCTGAGGCTAAGGCAGAGGCTGAGCGGTTGGCTAATGAGGCGTTGGCTAAAGAACAGAAAATAGGCTTACGCCGCCTGAACATGTTAGACAATCAGCTATTGGCTGCAAAAGATAAAGCCAAACTGAGTTATGACAAGCAGCTGGAAGATATTAAAACCCTCACAGTATCAGAGGTTGAGCTACGCCGCCGAGGCTTTGAAAGTGTTGCCCAGCTGCGTCAAGCCTATAACGCATTGGCATCGGATCAATACCAGCAAGAACTGCAACAGATTGACCAGCGGGCGGCAGAAAAAGCGGCCCGAGAACAGTTAGCGCAGCAGGCACTGGCGGATAACAAGCTAGTTGCCATGGAACTGGCCGAAAGCATGTACCAGCAAGAACTGGAACAATTGGCTGCTTTTCAGTTGTCAGAGCAGGATTTGCAGGCACTGGGGTTTGAGTCGCAATTAGCGGCAGCGCAAGCGTTTGAGGATCAGCTGATGGCCTTGCGTGATCAGCGCATGGCTAAGATTGAGAATGCCAGCGCGGCCGAGCTGAAATTAGAAATGCGCAAATGGAAGATGATGGATGTGCAGCAGCGCCGCTCTACCCAATTGCGCGAACGGTTTGAACAGCAAACAGCTGCCCGGGGGCTGGCATTGATTGCCGCTTCAACCAAAGAAGGTACTGGGCTGTGGGCCGCTGCCATTTTAGGGCAGCAGGCTATGCTGGCCGCTCAAGCGGTGATGCAGGCTAATTTAATGGCGACTCAGGTGACGGCGGCGCAGACTCCCCCGCCAGGTACGGATCCCACTGGCGCACTCACAGCTAAAGCTGTGGCGGCCGGTGAGGTAATGCGTAATTGGGGCTATTTAAATGCGGCCATGATTATGGCCCAAGGGGTTGCGCAGGTTGCCGGTGCCCGCGAGTTTGGCGGCCCGGTACTGGGTGGTTATAACTACCTGGTAGGTGAAAACGGCCCTGAAATTCTGAATATTCCCGCCAGCGGTTCTATCAGTCCCAATCGAACCCTCAGCCAGTTTAGTGGCGGTGGTGGCAATCAGTTTTTTCTTGAGATCAACATTGACGCCAGAGGGGCAGAGGCTGGCGTTGAGGAACGGTTAGAGGCGGTGGGGGAAGATATTGCAATGGGAGCATATAACATGGTGTTAACTGATTTTCAGGAGCGGGGAAAAATCCGCCGTACCTTGGGGGCATAAGGATTATGGCAATACACAGCAAGCCGCCGGTGACACCATCTGAAATCCGGTTACATACCTTATTTCATACTGCGGTGAATGAATCCCCTGTGAACCGGGTGACTGAAACGCTGGAAATGGGTGGCGCTCGATTGGAAGGGCATATCCAGTGGGATAACCCCAGCCCCGCTGAAATCCGCTTGATTACGGCTTGGATTACTAAATTACGGGGTGCCGCCGGGCGGTTTTTTATGCCCCATTATTTTTTTCTGCAGCATCAGGGCCAGCCCGCCGGTAAGATTGTGATTGCGGAAAATAACAGCTATGGGGCGCAGGTCAAGCTATCGGGGGCGACCCCAAGCACAACCGCATTTGATTATGGCGACTGGGTATCCATTAACAACCAGTTGGTGATGGTGGTGGATAGTTGCAAGATCGATAGCTTGGGCAAAGGGGTGTTAACGTTTGAGCCGCCATTGCGTCACGTTGTCCAGGCCGGTGAGGTCGTGGTTTATGACAATGCCCAGGGTATATTTCGCTTAAAAGATGATAAGCAGGGGGCGTTTTCGTTGCGGCAAAATAAAGACAGCAAAATTAAGCTGGCCATTGTGGAGGCCGTATGATTGATGAAAATGCCCAGTTACTGGCTGAGTATGAGAAATCCAATAAGCGGCCGGTGTTGCTGATACGCATGGCGCTACCTGATGGTGTGTTGCGGGTAAACAGCCATGTCATTGAGCTGCCATTCCAAAATGAAATTTATTTGCCGGTGGGCGGGGCGGGAAAAATTGGCCAGGTGAAAGAAAATGGCACGGTTCAACCCCACAAGTTAAGCCTGACATTATCATCACTTGATCCGGCGATGCTGCATACCGCGATGAATGTCAACTATATGGGGTGTGAAGTAAAAATTTTCATGGGAATGCTGGATGAACATTATCAGTTGATCGCCGCTCAGTTGCGATTTAAAGGGCGTATTGTGGGGATGCCTCTGCGCTATGGTAATACCAACACTATTGATGTGCAGGTGTCCAGTCGGTTTGAAGATTGGAGCCGGGTAAGAGCAAAGCGGTATAGCTCTGCTGATCAAGAGGCCCGCTATCCGGGTGATAAGTTTTGTGATTTTGCCCCGCAGATGGTTGAGCGCCCGATTCAGTGGGGAGTGCCATATCGTTATCAGGGCGGTGGTGGCGGTGGTGGCCGGGAACGTCCCGGCGGCCCGCAGCGATTGAGGTAGCAAAGGATGAAACTGACAAGACAAGAGAATTGGCCCACATTGTTGGGCCATTTTTTTGCCCAAAATTCGACCCGCCCTTTTAGTTGGGGGGAGTGGGATTGTGCATTAATGGCTGCAGATGCTGTGGTTGAAATGACGGGGCATGATTATGCCGAAGCGCTGCGATTCCAGTACCACAGCAGCGCTGGCGCGTTAAAGCTGATCCAGCCTTATGGTGATTTGTGCGGCTTAATCAGCCATTTGCTGGGTCAAGAACCGTTAACTGAAACCTTGAAAGCCCGCCGGGGGGATGTCGCTGTGATCATGAATGACGGGCGACAGTGCGCCGGTATTGTGTGGCAGCACGGGGTAATCGCCACCGGCGCGGGCGGTTTAGTGACTGTGCCTTTATCTGCGGCCATTGCCGCCTGGGAGGTGTAATGCCTGCTGTTGTTGCGTTTGTGACTTTATATTGGGTTGAAATTATTGCGGTGGCTGGCTTGCTGGCCAGTGGTGTGGCCATGATTATGGCCCCGTCTGCTGGGGGGTCGCCTAACTCGCAGTTTAATCAGCAGCAGGTTGTTCGCTCATCGAATGAACCGCACCGGGGGATCTATGGCCGCGCCATGGTTGCCGGGCCGTTGATGTTTGCCGGTGAAAGCGGCAGTGACCGGGAATGGCTTTACCTGGTTATCGCCTTATGTGGCCATGAGACAGATGGCTGTGAATTGCTGAAAATTGATGATGATATTGCTTGGTCAGAGGCGGATGGCTACGACAGCAAATATGCCGGTCATTTGACGATGACTTTTTATGATGGTCGCCAACTTGCTGCATCTAGCATTATGACCAGTAAATTTAATAGTTGGACTGATCAGCATATTGGCCGTGGATTAACTTATATCGTGGTGGGGCTTAAACATAACAGAGATATTTATCCCTCTGGCATCCCTAATGTTAAAGCGTTAGTGCGCGGGAAACGGGTGTGGGATCCCCGTGATAGCACACAAAGCGCCACGGATCCCGGCAGTTGGAAATATAGCGACAATTGGGCGTTGTGTTGCCTTGATTATGTGCGTTTAGGTAACGGGGTGGGCTGTGATGATGAAGAAATTAATTTAGACAGTTTTATTGCCGCTGCGAATTTATCTGATGAACAGGTTGAATACCAACCCGGGCAAACAGAGCGCCGCTATACACTTAATGGCACTTGGCTCAGTGATCAGACCCCGCAGAGTATTATGGAGGGGTTATTAACCGCTGGCGCAGGTAAGTTGATTTACACCCATGGTCAGTATGTACTGCAGGGCGGTGCCTATTATGGCCCTGCGTCTACGACCTTGACCGAGGATGATTTGCGCGGTGATCTGAATTTATCCCCCTTTACCCCCAAAAGTGATTTGTGTAATGCGGTTCGTGGCACTTTTATTAGCCCAGAGGATTATTGGCAGTCGGTTGATTTTCCGCCTTATGAGAGTGGCTATTACCGGCAGCAGGATCAGGGCGAATACATTGACCATGATCTTGATTTTGATTATGTGATTTCGCCGTGGACAGCGCAGCGCCTGGCAAAATTACACCTTGAGCGCAGTCGCGCCGGGTTCACTATCGAATTTCCGGCCAAAATGGGCGCGGGTCAGCGGTGCTGGCCTGGTATGGTGGTGCGCTTGAATGTGCCGGGTTTGGGGTTAAACAACAAAGAATTTGAAGTCATTGATTACGTCTACCTGCATGGTAAAGGTGTGGATCTGGTACTGCGTGAAACCGCGCCGGAAATCTTTGATTACGATATGGGCAGTTATACGGCCCGGGATCTTACCCCTAATTCTGAAATGCCCGATCCACGCCAAGTGCCGACTGTGGGGAATCTGCGGTTTATGGCTGCCGCTGATGGCTCAGTGTATCAGGGAAAACTGGATTGGGACGCGCCGGGTAATAACAGTGGTTATCGTTACCGGGTGGCGGTGTTTGATGGTCACGGCGGGCTGGTGCATCAGTCTGGGACAGATATTCCCCAGTATGATCTGCCGTTGCTGGATATGGGCACCTATAGCGTTAAAGTCTGGGCCATTAATAGTTTTGGTTTTTTAAGTAACACCCCCGCAGTGATTACGGTTGGTAGTGATGCGCCTGCGGGCGTGGTGGGGATGCAAGTTGATTACGGGGCGCTGAGTTTAACGATTGCCCCGTTTACATCCAGTGACATTGCCGCCAGTACCGTGTTTGAGGTTAAAGGTAGCCTTAATAATGATTTGAATGCGGCCCCGGTGATTGGCACCGGCAAAGTGATCAATTGGTTAGATTTACGGCCCCATACCCGATATTACCTGTGGGCGCGTACTTTTAATAACCGGGGCAGCAGTACCTGGTTTGGCCCAGTTGAAGCCAGTACCACAGCCGATAAAACCGGTATCGTGGATCTCATCGGTGATACCTATGACAAATTCAGTTGGTATGCCTGGGCGGATGATGATCAGGGTACGGGATTTACAACCAGCGCCGCACTTGGGAAAGGTAAGGCGTTTATGGGGGTGGCGGATAACAAGGGAAGCCGTACCCCAAGTGGAAACTGGCAGGATTATGTTTGGACGATGGTACAAACTGATATCCCGCCGGTGTTTACTCCTGCCGAAGATGTGGCTATTAACAACTTGATCGGTGGGCTGTTGCCTGGTGGTGAAACCACACTGTTGGGGTTGAAAGAGGCATTAGCTAACCCGGGGATCAGTAATGATTTACTGACAGCATCTAAATTAATGCAGCAAGGCATTTACGCCGGGGATCTTGGTGGTGAAACCCCAGCGGGCGCACAGGTTAAGGCTAATGCTGCCCAGGCCAATGCGCAGGCTGCCAGCGTCCCAATGGTTGAAACATACAGCCAGTTTAGTGGGGGGGATGTCCCTCGGGGAGCGACCCATAATTTAGCGGTTATGGTGTTTGGGAGCACAGCCCCTGGTAATCGTTATTTGGTGGCAGAATTTCAGGCTGCTGCGAATTGGCAAGGGTTTACGTTTAGTGGCCGGGTGGATTATGGGCCTGATCATCGCTGGAATCGTCACGCTCAAGTGAGTTTAACGGTGGCCTGCCATAGCCCAGTAACGGATTACAGGGTCAATCTGATCGGGGAGGGGGACAGTTTACCCGGCTTTGTGGTCACTCATGCAGTTGAAAACGGAAAAACGCTGATCCGCTTGTATGCTGATCTTGCTGATCATTATATCGGGTTAAAAATGCGGGGGGTCTGGCATCACACTGGCGAAAAATTAAATGTGTGGCAGCAAGGGCAGGCATTAGGGCCAGAGTTTGCTTGGCTTGGTGCCGTTTCCCCTATGGTTATGAACCCTGTGACGACTGCAGCCCAGCAAGCCGCTGAGGAATATGCCTTAGCCAAAGCCAATCTGGCAGAAACCCAGGCCAAAGCCCATGCTGATGGCGTGGTGAGCGCTGAGGAAACCCGGGCCATTGCTGATGCCCAGGCCAAAGCCGATGCCGCCCGCGCTGCTGCAGAAGCCACTGCTGCCGCTGATGCCACCGCCAAAGCCGATGCCGCCAAGGCAGCGGCAGAGCAGTATGCGTTGGCCAAAGCGAATCTGGCAGAAACCCAAGCCCGCGCCCACGCCGATAATGTGGTGAGCGCTGAGGAAACCCGGGCCATTGCCGATGCGCAGGCCAAAGCCGATGCCGCCCGCGCTGCAGCAGAAGCCACGGCCGCCGCTGATGCCACCGCCAAAGCAGATGCCGCCAAAGCAGCGGCAGAGCAATATGCGCTGGCCAAAGCGAATCTGGCAGAAACCCAAGCCCGCGCCCACGCCGATAATGTGGTGAGTGCCGAGGAAGCCCGGGCGATTGCCGATGCCCAGGCCAAAGCCGATGCCGCCCGCGATGCTGCCATTTCAACCGCCGCCGCTGATGCCACCGCCAAAGCCGATGCCGCAGTATCTAAAGCCGGGTATGCGGCAAGGCTTTATCGGGTCAATGATTATATTGGTGCGGCAGGAGTTGCTTTTTCTTATACATTCCCCCCAGTTCTTGTTGAGCATAAAAATGATACGCAAGTACGTATTTTTCAAAATGATCTTGAGGGGCAAATCCAGATTTTTGTTAATGATAATTTTATTTCCTTAGCTGCTGGCCCTGATGCTGTTGATGCCTGGTTAGTTTTTGATGTGCCAGCTGCGTATTTAAACGATAAAACCGATAACGTGGTGAAGGTGGCCCATAACAACAGTGCAACTGCTGATTGGGGGCGGATTTACGAAATAGCGTTATTACCAAAAACAGAAACAACCCGAGATGCCCAGGCCAAAGCCGATGCCGCGCAAGCTGCAGCAGAAGCCACGGCCGCCGCTGATGCCACCGCCAAAGCGGATGCCGCCAAAGCAGCGGCAGAGCAATATGCCTTAGCCAAAGCCAATCTGGCAGAAACCAAGGCAAAAGCCCATGCTGATGGCGTGGTGAGCGCTGAGGAAACCCGGGCGATTGCTGATGCGCAGGCCAAAGCCGATGCCGCCCGCGCTGCTGCAGAAGCCACTGCTGCCGCTGATGCCACCGCCAAAGCCGATGCCGCCAAGGCGGCGGCAGAGCAGTATGCGCTGGCCAAAGCCAATCTGGCAGAAACCCAAGCCCGCGCCCACGCCGATAATGTGGTGAGCGCTGAGGAAACCCGGGCCATTGCCGATGCCCAGGCCAAAGCGGATGCCGCCCGCGATGCTGCCATTTCAACTGCCGCAGCGGATGCGCAGGCTAAAGCCGATGCCGCCGAGGCGGCGGCAGAGCAGTATGCGCTGGCCAAAGCGAATTTGGCGGAAACCCAAGCCCGCGCCTATGCCGATAATGTGGTGAGTGCCGAGGAAGCCCGGGCCATTGCCGATGCTCAGGCCAAAGCGGATGCCGCCCGCGATACTGCTATTTCAACCGCTGCCGCTGATGCCCAGGCCAAAGCGGATGCGGCGAAATTGGCGGCCGAGGCGACCGCCGCCAATCAGGCTGCGCTATACCGCAAGCAAGAACCTGATTTCTTTTTTGAGCGGGGGCTTGCAGGGTATTCAGATCGTTATAGTGGTAGCTCGTTATCATCGGTGACATTGGAACAAAGCAGTAACGCTGCCGCTTTCAGTTTGGTGCCTGGTGAACATGGCAGGCAGGCATTGCGGATCCAAGGGAGTGATTGGGTTTTTAGTACCGCTGTTTTCCCCATTAATACATCTAAGCGGTATAAGTTGCGCTTTAAGGTGCGTCAGCATAGCGATGGTACGGGAGGCCGCCGTGTTTATGGTGGGGTTGCCACTTTGGATGGTAACTATAACGCTATTACAGGTGGTGCTGGTTCGCACAGGTATTGCGCGATTTCGGGCCAAACTATTGCAGCGGCGGAGGGATGGCAGGTATTTGAGGGGTACATTACCGGCGAGGGTGATAGCCATAATCATTTCCGCCCCGGCACTGTGTATGTGCGGCCGATGTTTATTGTTAATTATAGTGATGGCACTGGCTTGGCTGATGTGGATGAATTGTCGTTTCACGAAGTCACCGAGCAAGGCGATTTAATTGAAATCGGCATGGAAACCGTTATTGGTGCCCAGTCTAAAGCGGATGCGGCGAAATTGGCAGCAGAGGAATATGCCTTAGCCAAAGCCAATCTGGCAGAAACCCAAGCCCGCGCCCACGCCGATAATGTGGTGAGCGCCGAGGAAGCCCGGGCCATTGCTGATGCCCAGGCCAAAGCCGATGCCGCCCGCGCTGCAGCAGAAGCCACGGCCGCCGCTGATGCCACCGCCAAAGCGGATGCGGCGAAGCTGGCGGCAGAGCAGTATGCGCTGGCCAAAGCCAATCTGGCGGAAACCCAGGCCAAAGCCCATGCTGATGGCGTGGTGAGCGCCGAGGAAGCCCGGGCCATTGCCGATGCTCAGGCCAAAGCCGATGCCGCGCAGGCTGCAGCAGAAGCCACCGCCGCCGCTGATGCCACCGCCAAAGCCGATGCCGCCAAAGCAGCGGCAGAGCAATATGCGCTGGCCAAAGCGAATCTGGCAGAAACCCAAGCCCGCGCTCACGCCGATAATGTGGTGAGCGCCGAGGAAGCCCGGGCCATTGCCGATGCGCAGGCCAAAGCCGATGCCGCCCGCGCTGCAGCAGAAGCCACGGCCGCCGCTGATGCCACCGCCAAAGCCGATGCCGCCAAAGCAGCGGCAGAGCAATATGCGCTGGCCAAAGCGAATCTGGCAGAAACCCAAGCCCGCGCCCACGCCGATAATGTGGTGAGTGCCGAGGAAGCCCGGGCGATTGCCGATGCCCAGGCCAAAGCGAATGCTGCCCGCGATGCTGCCATTTCAACCGCCGCCGCTGATGCCACCGCCAAAGCGGATGCCGCCAGTAAAGCGGCAGTGTCTTATGCTAATTACATAGTGGATGCTGGATTTAGCCAGCCATTTGTGAATGGTTTGCCTGTCAGCCTTGTTGGTGCTGGCGGCCCGCTGCCCTCATCACAGTTAACATTTGGCGCAGATTTAAATGCTGATTGGAAACTAGGCTATGGCGGTCAAACAGCTTGGGTTATGCAGGGGAATCCTGTTGGGTCAGATGAGAATAATATTTATAATGAAATTCACACAGAACGCTTTGCGGTTACGGCCGGTCAGCGTGTTGGTTTTTCTATCTACACTGGGGCGCATCGTTGCAAAATAGCTGCGTTTATTTACTGGTTTGATAGCGCTGGCAATGTGGTTGGGTATACACCGCTTGATTATAACAATGCAGAGTTAAGTGGTGGGCGAAATCTCAGTGGCTACAAACGGTTAGAGTCTTATGGTGATGCTCCAGTGGGGGCGGTATCTTTTTGTGGGATATTGCGAAAGCATGATACTAAAGTTGGGGAAAATAGCTCATATTTGTTTTATGTGATGCCCCAATTGTCATTTTGGGGGCGTGATCAAACCATTGCCCCTGAGTGGTGTGTTGGGCAAATCAGCCCGACAGCAGAGCAATTGGGGGCGGAAACGCCCGCAGGGGCACAAAGTAAGATTGATGATCGTATTACTGCTACCGATGTTGAGCGCTTACGCCATGTTAGTGATGTTGGCGGATTGCCTTTTTACTGGAAATTGCGCATTTATGGCGAGAGTAATAAATATTACCCCGTCATTTTCTTTGGTGGTAATCAAGATGTGGCCCGGCAGATTAAGATTTGGCGGCGTTACAATGAACACGGCCCTGATGATTGGCATACCGCCACCCATAAAGGCGCATTAATGTTGCATTGGCAGGGCAATTTTGGTGGCTGGGGTGGTGCAACTTATACTGAGCGGTTAGTCGATTTTTCAGAGCAGTATTGCAACTTGCTGGCGAATTGCCATATCGGCATTCATTTAATGGGGTATGTATTTTTTCTGCGCGGTGGCGGCCCAGGTGGTGCGGATTACCATTTTGCGTCTGATCAAGCGGCTGGCCCGACTGTGTATTACAACCAAGAACTGGTTTATGACCACCCCAATAATGGTTATGACGTTTACGCGCCCGCACCATTAACCAGCCTTAACCATGAAAGTATCGCTCAGCTGATAGTTGGTAACAGTCATTTTGGCAATCTGCTGGGGTATACCGGCCAGTTTGATCAGCTTAAAGCCCGGTTGGCTAATTTCGGCGGATTAACCGCTGAAACCATTCATGCTGATACGGCGCTGATTAATAAACTGGTGGGATCATCGGCATTATTTAATGAGTTGATGGCCCGCCTGGCGGTGTTCGGTGGTGTGAGGGCTAATTCCATTGCGGCCGATGCGATTGAGGGTCGTCACATAAAAGCCGGTGAAAAGTTGCAGTCCCCCGTGATTGAAGGCGGAAAACTGCAGCTTATTGGCAGTGGCCATATGAAAGTGCAGGCATCCTCGCCGTTTGGGCCAGATAATTTGATTGAATGGTACGGCCCACGCTTATTATTGGGATCGGATCCCAATTGGTCGCTGCTAAGCAAGGCAAATGCGATTACCTATTTGGGCGATGATGGCAGCGCCTACTTTGGTGGCAGCTTGTCATCCGGTACTTATCATAATTCCCTCGCCACCACCTTGGCGAGTGTGTATTCAAGTAATTCCTATCCTGTTACCTTGGGGCCATTCGGCACCCGTGGGCGCAGTAAGCGTTTGGTCGTTTCATATTATTTATCAGCTGATAGCTATTATAGTGGCGCTTGCTCTGCCGGTGCGCGTAATCCGAGTTTAAGTTGGGTGTTGGAACGTTCAACTAATGGCGGGGCGAGTTGGCAAACTATGACCAGCGGGACGTTTAACGGGACAACGAGCCAATATTATGATGGTGAGTTTAGGCGCTGTGAGGTAACAGAGTTTTGCTCTGATAGCACAACCTTTACGGATAATACCACCACCACATCAAACCTGATGTATCGCATTAAAACCACCAGCCATGTGCGACACCATGCCACGGCTAATGTTAATTCGCAAAAACTTTCATTAACCTGCACTGAGGAATAATAACTATGGCGTTAACTGTAGCAACATTGACTTTAAGCTCTGGCTTGGAAGTCGCTAATCCGGTGTTAATTTTATCTGAAATTAACAATCACAATAATGTGACGGCATCAGAAAAGCTGACTATTCAGGCCGGTGATCCAGCTGATCAGCAAAGCGGTTCGCAGGGCACCTATGCTCTGCAATCCACTTCATCTGGTGGTAATTACTGCACTTATATGGTGGCGGTGTTTGCCAGTAAGGCGGCATTCAATGCGGGTAAGCCAGCGGTAGAAACGCTGAAAGATAGCCATTCAAGCAAGGTATTTAATTTTGATTTGAATGATGCGGCATATAAAAATATGACGCCCAGAGAGGCAGCTTATACGCATCTAAAAACTGACCCCTGTATGGCTGGCGCGACAGAGGTCAGCGGGTTGAACCTGTAACTGGCCAGTTATTTGAGTAGTGCGCGAAATTGCGCATCTAAACCATACTGACCCTCGCCGTTGCGGTACGCTTCCGTTAGCAGGGTCAGTGCTTCATTGATCAGTAAATTCTGCATCCCCCGCTTTTTATTTTCAGCCATACTGGCTATCAACCGCATATTTTCCACTTTGTTTTTATCAACTTTACTGCAAAATAATTCTGTGGTTTGTGGTTTGGATGTTTCCCGTTTGGCAGCAACCAGATCTTTGCCACCATCGACTTTGCCCATTCCGGCGGTAATCTTATCTCTTAAACTCATGATGCCACCTTTTCTGTTAATAACTGCATAATTTCTTTAAATGCTTGCCGGATTTCAAAGCTGGCTTTGCTTTTATCTGGATCTGCACCGCTAACCCCTTCGCCTAAAGCGCTGGTAACAAAATCTTGTCTATGCCCCAGGAATGATTTCAGCATGGGGATTTCCATTTC
Organism: Shewanella sp. NFH-SH190041; assembly: GCF_024363255.1. Taxonomy (NCBI): domain Bacteria; kingdom Pseudomonadati; phylum Pseudomonadota; class Gammaproteobacteria; order Alteromonadales; family Shewanellaceae; genus Shewanella; species Shewanella sp. NFH-SH190041. The sequence goes on along the minus strand of NZ_AP026071.1, from coordinate 5,086 downwards.
CTCTAATACCTTGATAGTTTCGCCGGTCATTACGCCGCCAATTTTGCAGCCACTGCGTAAAAAGCAGGCTAGCGGCTGACCATTGGTTAACTCCTGCCGTTCGCGTACCAGTTCAACCATGCGCTCGCTACCCCACAGATCATAAGGGGATGGCTGTACTGGAATGATAACAAGATCCGCTGATTTGATGGCCTGAGCCGTTAGCTTGCCGGTTCTTGGCACCCCGTCTATGAATAAAAAGTCATATTGAGGTTTTAGCGCTTTAATGGCTTTGTCTATCCCTTCATCCATGCAGATTAACTCAATGTTTGTTTTTACTTCACCGTTGCTAACCCACAGTGACGCGCTGCGCTGCGTAATATCAGTATCAATCAATAAAACCTTATTGCCCTGCCTTGCTGCTTCATAAGCCAGGTTAGTTATAACAGTGGTCTTATGCGCACCACCTTTTTGGTTTTGAACCGTAACAACGTACCCCATTTCTATCTCCTTATTTTTTAGGCAAAGACAAGTTTATATCAATATTTAAAAATCTCAATATTTAAATATTTAATAAGCCTAAAGGTTTACGTTGTCGGCATGGTGCTAGCTAATTCCGCTTTAAGCCGCTGTACAGCTGCGTTTTAGGTAAAAGCGGAAGTCAGAGCGCACTATCTATACATAAGTAAGTTAGAGGCTAGCAGGCAGCCATATAGTAAAGATAACGCGCTATGGCTGCAATGCTAAAACAACAGCTAAAAGCAAAGCTGTGGCTAACAGATAACCGTAGCAGTTGGTCATGATATAAAGCATTGCTGAAAAGTAGCGACACCGATGTAAACAATACACAAGTTTAATAGTGCTACTTGTGTAAATAATAACCCCTCAAGTATACACAAGTTTATAAATGCAGCTCACTCATAATTGCACGTTAACTATACACAAGTTTATAGCTCACAACTATACACAAGTCAGGCAGGGACAACTATACACAAGTTAAGTACACCAACTATACACAGGGTTTAATTAAACCCTGTGTATAGTTGGTGTACTTAACTTGTGTATAGTTGTCCCTGCCTGACTTGTGTATAGTTGTGAGCTATAAACTTGTGTATAGTTAACGTGCAATTATGAGTGAGCTGCATTTATAAACTTGTGTATACTTGAGGGGTTATTATTTACACAAGTAGCACTATTAAACTTGTGTATTGTTTACATCGGTGTCGCTACTTTTCAGCAATGCTTTATATCATGACCAACTGCTACGGTTATCTGTTAGCCACAGCTTTGCTTTTAGCTGTTGTTTTAGCATTGCAGCCATAGCGCGTTATCTTTACTATATGGCTGCCTGCTAGCCTCTAACTTACTTATGTATAGATAGTGCGCTCTGACTTCCGCTTTTACCTAAAACGCAGCTGTACAGCGGCTTAAAGCGGAATTAGCTAGCACCATGCCGACAACGTAAACCTTTAGGCTTATTAAATATTTAAATATTGAGATTTTTAAATATTGATATAAACTTGTCTTTGCCTAAAAAATAAGGAGATAGAAATGGGGTACGTTGTTACGGTTCAAAACCAAAAAGGTGGTGCGCATAAGACCACTGTTATAACTAACCTGGCTTATGAAGCAGCAAGGCAGGGCAATAAGGTTTTATTGATTGATACTGATATTACGCAGCGCAGCGCGTCACTGTGGGTTAGCAACGGTGAAGTAAAAACAAACATTGAGTTAATCTGCATGGATGAAGGGATAGACAAAGCCATTAAAGCGCTAAAACCTCAATATGACTTTTTATTCATAGACGGGGTGCCAAGAACCGGCAAGCTAACGGCTCAGGCCATCAAATCAGCGGATCTTGTTATCATTCCAGTACAGCCATCCCCTTATGATCTGTGGGGTAGCGAGCGCATGGTTGAACTGGTACGCGAACGGCAGGAGTTAACCAATGGTCAGCCGCTAGCCTGCTTTTTACGCAGTGGCTGCAAAATTGGCGGCGTAATGACCGGCGAAACTATCAAGGTATTAGAGGAAATGGAAATCCCCATGCTGAAATCATTCCTGGGGCATAGACAAGATTTTGTTACCAGCGCTTTAGGCGAAGGGGTTAGCGGTGCAGATCCAGATAAAAGCAAAGCCAGCTTTGAAATCCGGCAAGCATTTAAAGAAATTATGCAGTTATTAACAGAAAAGGTGGCATCATGAGTTTAAGAGATAAGATTACCGCCGGAATGGGCAAAGTCGATGGTGGCAAAGATCTGGTTGCTGCCAAACGGGAAACATCCAAACCACAAACCACAGAATTATTTTGCAGTAAAGTTGATAAAAACAAAGTGGAAAATATGCGGTTGATAGCCAGTATGGCTGAAAATAAAAAGCGGGGGATGCAGAATTTACTGATCAATGAAGCACTGACCCTGCTAACGGAAGCGTACCGCAACGGCGAGGGTCAGTATGGTTTAGATGCGCAATTTCGCGCACTACTCAAATAACTGGCCAGTTACAGGTTCAACCCGCTGACCTCTGTCGCGCCAGCCATACAGGGGTCAGTTTTTAGATGCGTATAAGCTGCCTCTCTGGGCGTCATATTTTTATATGCCGCATCATTCAAATCAAAATTAAATACCTTGCTTGAATGGCTATCTTTCAGCGTTTCTACCGCTGGCTTACCCGCATTGAATGCCGCCTTACTGGCAAACACCGCCACCATATAAGTGCAGTAATTACCACCAGATGAAGTGGATTGCAGAGCATAGGTGCCCTGCGAACCGCTTTGCTGATCAGCTGGATCACCGGCCTGAATAGTCAGCTTTTCTGATGCCGTCACATTATTGTGATTGTTAATTTCAGATAAAATTAACACCGGATTAGCGACTTCCAAGCCAGAGCTTAAAGTCAATGTTGCTACAGTTAACGCCATAGTTATTATTCCTCAGTGCAGGTTAATGAAAGTTTTTGCGAATTAACATTAGCCGTGGCATGGTGTCGCACATGGCTGGTGGTTTTAATGCGATACATCAGGTTTGATGTGGTGGTGGTATTATCCGTAAAGGTTGTGCTATCAGAGCAAAACTCTGTTACCTCACAGCGCCTAAACTCACCATCATAATATTGGCTCGTTGTCCCGTTAAACGTCCCGCTGGTCATAGTTTGCCAACTCGCCCCGCCATTAGTTGAACGTTCCAACACCCAACTTAAACTCGGATTACGCGCACCGGCAGAGCAAGCGCCACTATAATAGCTATCAGCTGATAAATAATATGAAACGACCAAACGCTTACTGCGCCCACGGGTGCCGAATGGCCCCAAGGTAACAGGATAGGAATTACTTGAATACACACTCGCCAAGGTGGTGGCGAGGGAATTATGATAAGTACCGGATGACAAGCTGCCACCAAAGTAGGCGCTGCCATCATCGCCCAAATAGGTAATCGCATTTGCCTTGCTTAGCAGCGACCAATTGGGATCCGATCCCAATAATAAGCGTGGGCCGTACCATTCAATCAAATTATCTGGCCCAAACGGCGAGGATGCCTGCACTTTCATATGGCCACTGCCAATAAGCTGCAGTTTTCCGCCTTCAATCACGGGGGACTGCAACTTTTCACCGGCTTTTATGTGACGACCCTCAATCGCATCGGCCGCAATGGAATTAGCCCTCACACCACCGAACACCGCCAGGCGGGCCATCAACTCATTAAATAATGCCGATGATCCCACCAGTTTATTAATCAGCGCCGTATCAGCATGAATGGTTTCAGCGGTTAATCCGCCGAAATTAGCCAACCGGGCTTTAAGCTGATCAAACTGGCCGGTATACCCCAGCAGATTGCCAAAATGACTGTTACCAACTATCAGCTGAGCGATACTTTCATGGTTAAGGCTGGTTAATGGTGCGGGCGCGTAAACGTCATAACCATTATTGGGGTGGTCATAAACCAGTTCTTGGTTGTAATACACAGTCGGGCCAGCCGCTTGATCAGACGCAAAATGGTAATCCGCACCACCTGGGCCGCCACCGCGCAGAAAAAATACATACCCCATTAAATGAATGCCGATATGGCAATTCGCCAGCAAGTTGCAATACTGCTCTGAAAAATCGACTAACCGCTCAGTATAAGTTGCACCACCCCAGCCACCAAAATTGCCCTGCCAATGCAACATTAATGCGCCTTTATGGGTGGCGGTATGCCAATCATCAGGGCCGTGTTCATTGTAACGCCGCCAAATCTTAATCTGCCGGGCCACATCTTGATTACCACCAAAGAAAATGACGGGGTAATATTTATTACTCTCGCCATAAATGCGCAATTTCCAGTAAAAAGGCAATCCGCCAACATCACTAACATGGCGTAAGCGCTCAACATCGGTAGCAGTAATACGATCATCAATCTTACTTTGTGCCCCTGCGGGCGTTTCCGCCCCCAATTGCTCTGCTGTCGGGCTGATTTGCCCAACACACCACTCAGGGGCAATGGTTTGATCACGCCCCCAAAATGACAATTGGGGCATCACATAAAACAAATATGAGCTATTTTCCCCAACTTTAGTATCATGCTTTCGCAATATCCCACAAAAAGATACCGCCCCCACTGGAGCATCACCATAAGACTCTAACCGTTTGTAGCCACTGAGATTTCGCCCACCACTTAACTCTGCATTGTTATAATCAAGCGGTGTATACCCAACCACATTGCCAGCGCTATCAAACCAGTAAATAAACGCAGCTATTTTGCAACGATGCGCCCCAGTGTAGATAGAAAAACCAACACGCTGACCGGCCGTAACCGCAAAGCGTTCTGTGTGAATTTCATTATAAATATTATTCTCATCTGACCCAACAGGATTCCCCTGCATAACCCAAGCTGTTTGACCGCCATAGCCTAGTTTCCAATCAGCATTTAAATCTGCGCCAAATGTTAACTGTGATGAGGGCAGCGGGCCGCCAGCACCAACAAGGCTGACAGGCAAACCATTCACAAATGGCTGGCTAAATCCAGCATCCACTATGTAATTAGCATAAGACACTGCCGCTTTACTGGCGGCATCCGCTTTGGCGGTGGCATCAGCGGCGGCGGTTGAAATGGCAGCATCGCGGGCAGCATTC